>NZ_JBFATZ010000003.1:0-39235 GCF_040678635.1 Thermopolyspora sp. NPDC052614 | reverse complement strand
GGGGGCGGCTGCTGTTCCTGACCCCGGGTACGGCGGGTCTTCCCCGAAGCGGATCGCCGAACGGTGGCATGTTCACGCGTTCCCGCGTCGTGGTCGTGCCCGCCGTTCGGCCCGGATTCGGTGCCGGGCGCCCCTTCCCGAAGGCGTGCGGCCGGGTCAGTCCTGGCGGACCTCGTCCATGACCATGGTGGCGACGCGCTCGACGGTGGCCCGCCCCGCCCTCCGTCCCGGGTTGCGGTCGCTCAGCACTGTGATGAGGGTGTCGCGGCTGGGCGAGATGATGCGGCCCGCGCTGTTCACCGTCCATCCGCCGCGGTCGCGGCGGACGCGGTGCCAGCCGTTCTTCACGGCCACACGGTCGCGAGGGGCCGCGGCGGCGGCGATGCCCCGGGCCCGGGCGGGGTGCGGCGAGGAGAGCAGGGCGGCGGCGAAGGCCCGGTTGCGGTCGTTGACCGGGCCCTTCGGAGAGGTGAGCACGTCCAGCACCCGCAACTGGTCGTCGGCGACGCTGCGGGTGTCCTTCCAACGGCGCCCCGCGCTCGGCCGGGTGTGCGTGATCCCGAGCCGGCGCAGGGCGCGGGCGAGACCGGAGCGCCCGCCGACGGCGGTGTAGAGCCGCCGGGCGGCGCGGTCGTCGCCCATTCTGATCATCCAGGTGGCGAGCCGCCGTTCGAGCGGGGTCAGGCGGCGCGCGTGCTCCTGCGCCCGCAGCAGCAGCACCAGCAGGATGTCGACCTCGGCCACATCCGCCAGCCGGTACGGCGTGCTCCCACCGTAGCGGTACCGCATCCCGGTGACCCGGTCGTACGCCGCCACCGACACCCGGCCCGGGCGTTTTCGCAGGTAGCGGTCGAGCCGCAGGGTGAGCCGCCGGGCCTGCTCGGCGGCCGACGGCGACAAGGCGAGGTACGCGGTGCCGCTCGCCGTACCCGGAACCGGCGTCGCGCCGGGGGTCGCGTCGCCGGGGACGACGCCCGCCCCGCCCTCGCCCGGCGAGGTCGCGCCCGGCGTGATCGCGCCCGCCTGCCCGAGTTCCGGGCCCGTGCCCCCCGGACCCGCGCTCCCCGTGCCGGCCGTCGCGCGTGGCCCTCCGTCCTCCGGAAGCAGGGCCGAGCGCCCTGGCGCGCAGCCCGCCCCGGAGAGCGCGACGATTATCGCGAGAACTCCCCCCGAAATCCTCATGACCGGATCCTGCTTGATCCCGGATGCTTTCTCCGGTATCCGGGGGTGTCGGCGTGTCAGGCCGCTTTGCGACCCGCCTTGCGCCGCTGGAAGGGCAGGAAGCGGTCGGCGAGGTGCGGCCGGGCGGGGATGTCGGTCGGCTCGACGGCGTCGATGCGGTCGAACCGGAAGGCGCGGATCGACCGGCGCAGCTTGCACCAGCCCACCAGATACCAGTGGTCGCGGTGCACCAGGCAGGTGACGGGCTCGACGTCGCGCACGCTCACCCGGCCCCCGGCGTCGAGGTAACGCAGGCGGATCACCTGCCGCGCGGTGATCGCGTTGGCGATGGCGCGGGCGCGGCGGGCCACGTCGAAGTCGAGCGGGGTCGTCAGCGTGGCGAGCGTGGCGGCGATGACATCGTCGTGGATGTCGAGGTGCTCGAAGGCGTGCCGCAGCCCGCGGCGGGCGGTGACGGACTGCGGCCCCGCGCCCAGGTGGGCGAGGGACAGGGCGAGAGCGGCGATTTCGGCGGTCGTCAGGGGCGCGGCGGTGTGCTTCGCGACGTTTGCCATACCTAAAGATTACCTGCGAAGACTGACATTTCCCGAACAGGTAATCGAACACGGGCGCGAGAGTGAGGGCGCACGGAGGCTCTCACCAGATCTGCAGAAACCGGCCGCTCCGGGACCGGATCGGGCGCCGGATGCGTGCCGCCGCTCGGGAACGAGCGCCCGAGGGCCGCTCGGGGCGCGCCGGTGCCGGATCCACTCCTGTCATCGAAAGGTACGAATTCGGCGGCCGTGCCAGGCGACGGCCATGCCCAACAACTGGGCCAACGACCGGGAACAATGGCCGGGGCGGACGGCCATGCCCAGCGACCCGGGCCAACGGCCGGAGCGGACGGCCATGCCCAACGACCGGGACCAACGGCCGGAGCGGACGGCCATGCCCAACGACCGGGGCCAACGACCCGGGCCGACGGCCATGCCCAACGACCCGAACCGACGACCGGGCCGACGGCCGGGGCGGATGGCCATGCCCAACGACCGGGGCCAACGACCGGGGCCAACGACCGGGACCAACGACCGGGACCAACGACCCGAACCGACGACCGGGCCGACGGCCGGGGCGGATGGCCATGCCCAGCGACCCGGGCCGACGACCGGGCGGATGGTCATGCCCAACGGCCGGGGTGGACGGCCATGTCCAGCGACCGGGGCCGACGACCGGGCGGATGGTCATGCCCAACGACCCGGGCCGACGACTGGGGCCGATGACGGACCCCGGTCGCAGGTCACGCGGCTTGGAGCAGGCTCAGTGCAGCTGGCCGAGCTGGGACAGGTCGCGGGAGGCTCCCGTGGAGGCCGAGGTGGTGAGGGCGGCGTACGCCTGCAGGGCGGCGCTGACCGGGCGGTGCCGGTCGCGGGGCCGGTAGCCGTGCAGCTCGGCGAGGAGCGACTCCCGCCGGGCGGCCAGCTCGCTCTCGGACACCTTCAGCTCCAGGGTGCGGGCCGGGATGTCGATCTCGATGATGTCGCCGTCGCGCACCAGCGCCATGGTGCCCCCCTCGGCCGCCTCGGGGGAGGCGTGGCCGATCGACAGGCCGCTCGTGCCGCCGGAGAACCGGCCGTCGGTGATCAGCGCGCAGACCTTGCCGAGGCCCTTGCCCTTCAGGAAGCTCGTCGGGTAGAGCATCTCCTGCATGCCGGGACCGCCCTTGGGGCCCTCGTAGCGGATCACCACGACGTCGCCGGGCTTGACCCGGTCGCCGAGGATGCCCTCGACCGCGTCCTCCTGCGACTCGAACACGACCGCCGGGCCGGAGAACCGCCAGATCGACTCGTCCACGCCCGCCGTCTTCACCACCGCGCCGTCGAGCGCCAGGTTGCCGTAGAGCACGGCCAGGCCGCCGTCGCGGGTGTAGGCGTGGTCGAGGTCGCGCACGCAGCCCGCCTCGCGGTCCAGGTCGAGCGAGTCCCACCGGTTGCTCTGCGAGGACGCCTTGGTGGTGCGGACCCCGCCAGGGGCGGCGTGCCACAGCTCAAGCGCCTCGGGCCGCACCTGCGGCGAGCGGGGGTCCCACTCGTCGACGAAGTCGCCGATCGTGGCGGAGTGGATCGTGCGGGCGCCGCGGTGCAGCAGCCCGGCCCGGTCCAGCTCGCCGAGGATCGCGGGGATGCCGCCGGCGCGGTGCACGTCCTCCACGTGGTACTTGGCCGTGGCCGGGGCGACCTTGCACAGGCACGGCACCCGCAGCGACAGCTCGTTGATCTCCTTGAGGCCGAAGTCGACGCCCGCCTCGTGCGCCGCCGCGAGCAGGTGCAGGATCGTGTTGGTGGAGCCGCCCATCGCCACGTCCAGCGCCATGGCGTTCTCGAAGGCGTCCCGGGTGGCGATGTTCAGCGGCAGCACCGACTCGTCGTCCTGCTCGTAGTAGCGCCGGGCCAGCTCCATCGCCTGCCTGCCCGCCTTGCGGTACAGCTCCTCGCGGGCGGTGTGGGTGGCGAGCGTGGTGCCGTTGCCGGGCAGCGCCAGGCCGATCGCCTCGGTGAGGCAGTTCATCGAGTTGGCGGTGAACATGCCCGAGCAGGAGCCGCAGGTGGGGCAGGCGCTCTCCTCCATCTGGGCCAGCTCGTCGTCGGAGACCGACGCGTCGGCGGAGGCGATCATCGGGTCGATCAGGTCGAGCTTGCGGCCCGCGAGGCCCTTGCCGGCCTCCATCGGCCCGCCGGAGACGAACACGGTGGGGATGTTCAGCCGCAGCGCGGCGAGCAGCATGCCCGGGGTGATCTTGTCGCAGTTGGAGACGCAGATCAGCACGTCGGCGCAGTGCGCGTTCACCATGTACTCGACCGCGTCGGCGATCAGCTCGCGGCTGGGCAGCGAGTACAGCATGCCGCCGTGGCCCATCGCGATGCCGTCGTCGACCGCGATCGTGTTGAACTCGCGGGGGATGCCGCCCGCCTCGCGCACCGCGTCGGCCACGACCGAGGCGACCTCGCGCAGGTGCACATGACCGGGCACGAACTGGGTGAAGCTGTTGGCCACCGCCACGATGGGTTTGCCGAAGTCGCCGCCCGCTACGCCGGTCGCCCGGAGCAGGGCCCGGGCTCCGGCCATGTTCCTGCCGTGAGTGACCGTACGAGACCTGAGGGCGGGCATGGCACTTCTCCCATCGAAGACTTCCGCGTCCTCAAATGGTAGGGCCATCGCCAGGGCCGTGAGACCTCAGCTCTCCCGGCTCTCCCGGCTTCCTCAGTTCTCGGGCCCACTTCTCGGGCCCACTTCTCGGGCCCACTTCTCGGGCCCAGTTCTCAGGCCAGTCCGCAGGCCTAGTTTGCTGGCCCACTTTGCAGGCTCAGTTCTCGGGATAGCGGGCGGGCAGTACGCGGGCGCCGATGTCGTAGATCTGGTCGATCTCGGCCTCGGTGAGCGAGCGCTCCCTGCGGGTGATCCACTTGCGCACGCGGCTGCCGTCGAAGACGTCCACGTCCCGCACCTTCAGGACCTTCCACGGGATCTTCGGACCGTAGATCGCCAGGGACGGCACCACGGTGATCTCGCGGCCCAGCTCCTGGCTGATCAGCTCGCCGGCCTTGCTCGCCTCCATCCGGGCCTCGTCCAGCCGGTCCTTCTTGCTGAACGGCCCGTGGAACAGCTTGCGGTGCGACTGCGTGCGGACCGGCAGGCGCTTGTCCCACTTCTCCGAGTCGACCGCGTACACACCCGTGGGCCCGATCACCAGATGGTCGATCTGGGCGTCGGTGCCGGGGATCGCGCGGGCGTGCAGCGAGCGGTACCCGTTGCGCTCCAGCTTGCGCAACTGGGCCTCGGTGTGCCGCTCGGCGACCGAGGGGCGCCGCCAGGCGGGAACGGAGGAGACGAGCTGGGCATGGTAGACCGTGTCGGCGACCGCGGCGATGATCGCCGCGGTGATCCCCAGCCGCCAGTCGATGAGCAGCACGCCCACGCCGACGCCCATCAGGGCGGCGATGATGACACGCCGTCGCAGGTGCCGGTATTTCGGCTCCTGGATGAGGCCGCGCAGGGACACCCGCGCGACCGGGGCATACGTCGATTCGGGCGGCTGTGAACGTCCGGGTGAACGCTCCGCCGAAGGGCGATCACTGACCCAAATCGGTGACGTATTGTTACCGTTGTCTGGTTCGAGGCCGGAATCCACGTCACTCACGGTAGTCGAGACCGGAACTCATGCATAGTGTTGCATAGTTCATACTTTTGTTGCCGCTTGCCGCCGCTTGCCTGTTGCGGATGCAGGGTATCTACACTTTTCCCCTCGTCTGATCCACGGTCCCTCCAGGGCAGGCCGCCGCTCTGGCCAACGCCGCGTTCTGCGCCTACTGTGCGGTAGCGTGACGGCTATCCACGATCTTACCGCCTTGCAGCAGGCGGCGGCGGTCCGCGACAGGGATGTGTCCCCGGTGGAGATCGTCGACCACTACCTGGAGCGCATCGCGCGACTGGACGCCGAGGTCGGCGCCTACGCCACCGTGACCGCCGAGCGCGCCCGCGAGCAGGCGCGGCGCGCCGAGGCGGCGATCACGTCGGGCGACCTGCCGGACGGCGTCCCCTCCCCCCTGTACGGCGTGCCGGTCCCGATCAAGGACCTCAACCTCGTCAAGGACGTGCCGACGCTGTTCGGCTCGGCCACCTACGAGGGCTTCGTCTCGCCCCTCGACGACAGCGTGGTCGAGCGCCTGCGCGACGCCGGAACGATCATGCTGGGCAAGACCAACGCGCCCGAGTTCGGCCTGCCCTGCTACACCGAGACCTACGTCGCCCCGCCCGCCCGCACCCCCTGGGACCTGACCCGCTCCGCCGGCGGCTCGAGCGGGGGAGCCGCGGCCGCCGTCGCCGCCGGGCTCGCCCCCGCCGCGCACGCCAGCGACGGCGCCGGCTCCATCCGCATCCCCGCCTCCATGTGCGGCCTGTTCGGCATCAAGCCGTCCCGCGGCCGGATCAGCACCGGCCCGATCATCCCGGACCTGGCCGGCCTCGGCACCAGCGGCCCCATCGCCCGCACCGTCGCCGACGCCGCCGCCCTGCTCGACGTCATGGCGCACAGCGTCCCCGGCGACCTGTCCTACGCGCCGCCCCCGGGGACGTCCTTCGCCGCCTGCGCCGAGCGGGAGCCGGGCCGGCTGCGCATCGGCCGTACCGCCGAGCCCGTGGTGCCCGGCGCCGAGGTCCACCCGGAGGTGACGGCGGCCTACGAGGCGGCCTCGCGGCTGCTGGAGTCGCTCGGGCACGAGGTCGTGGACGTCCCCCGGGTGTACGATTCGTCGATCCTGGCCGACTTCGAGACCCTGTACTACTCCTACGCGTGCGTGCACCCCGTCGATCCGGCGATGGAGGGCAAGCTGCGCCCGCTCACCGCCTGGCTGCGCGAGCGCGGCCTCGCCGTGTCGGCCCCCGACCTGCTGCGGGCGATGTCGTCGCTGCAACTGGCCGCGCGCGCCGGGCTCGCCGCCACCGCCGGGTACGACGCGCTGCTGACGCCGACGCTCACCGCGCCGCCGGTGCCGGTGGGCTGGTTCGAGGACGTGGACGACCCGGCCGAGACGTTTCGCCGCATGGAGCGCTTCAGCCCCTTCGCGGCGTTTTGCAACGTCAGCGGCCAGCCCGCGGTGAACCTCCCGCTGCACTGGACGCCCGAGGGCCTTCCCGTCGGCGTCATGCTCGCTGGCCGCTACGGCGAGGAGGGTCTGCTGATCTCGCTGTCGGCCCAGGTGGAGGCCGCCGTCGGCGGCTTCTGGGGGGACCGCCGCCCATCCGTGTGGTGACGCGGCGGATCACACGTCGGTGGGCACCGCGCGGGCGTCGTCCGATCTCTCGGCGGCCAGCAGCTCGGCCACGTGGGCGGCGGTGTCGGCCAGCAGCGTCGCCGGCTCGATCGGCGCGCCCGCCACCGCCGAGAACAGGCTCGGCATGCCCGGCAGGGGGAACCCGTCGTCGCGTCGCGCCTGGTGGCCGACGCCGTTCTTGTCGAGCTGCGCCCGGCTGCGCTCCCACGCGTCCAGCACCTCCTCGGGGGACGGCACGCCGAAACCGTGCCCGACGGGCGCGGCGTGGCGCAGCCGTACCAGCGGGGACTCGGCGAAGCTCAGCGCGACCCGGCAGCGCAGCGCGAGGTTCGCCCGGACGTCCGGATCGATCCAGTCCATGGCGGTGCACGGGTTCCGGCAGCGGGCCAGGCAGGTGGCGAGCGCCCCGGCGACCTGGCTGTGCTGCCGGTCGAAATACGCCTGCCAACCCGGGGCCGGCTCGACGGCCACCCGGAGCGTGCGCTCGACGGCCGACTGCTCGGCCTTGGTGTGGTCGCATTCGCGGCCCGCCAGCGTGCCGAACCGGCTGCCCGGCGCGCGCAGCCCCGCGGGCCAGCGGGTCGGGTCCCCGGCGTGGCCGAGCACGGTCTCGAACGCCAGCAGCGGCAGGTACTCGGCGGCGATGTGCACGGCCGCGGTGACCGGGCTCAGCTCGTGCCTGTCCCACCGCACCCGGATCACCTCCAGCAGCAGCCCGTACGCCGGGCGCAGCGAGTCAAGCGCGCCACGCGGCTGCTCCCTGGCCGTCTGCGGCATGTGACAGGCGCGGGCCTGCCTGCGCAGCTCGGCGGGGATGTCCCGCGCGTCGGCCCCGTTGGCGAAGTCCTCGGCGTCGAGCGTGAGCAGCCGCTGCCCGAACTCGCACACGGCCTCCACCCGCCGCGCGTCCGCGACGGCGAGCGACGCGAGCGCGCCCACATCGCCGAACGCGTACCGGCGTGCCAACTCGATGAGCAGATCCACGGCGGACCGCACGTCAACTCCCTCGCCTATCGCCGAAGCCGCCGGCCGGACCCGTCGACCGGACCCGTCAGCGCGCGCCCGGCGGCGCGAACCCGGCGGCGCGAACCCGGCGGCGGCGCGGTCGCGTGGCCCCGGGTCCGAAACCCGTCCGCGGACCTTCACCTAACCATGCGCGCGGATCCGGCGGAGAACCAGGTCACCCGAGGTCACCCGGGTCCCCAGGTTTCCCGCCGGATCCACCGGTCGCCGGCTCAGCCCGCGGCGGCGTCCTTGGCGCGGGCGCGCAGGGCGCGGCCGACGCCGTCGGCGCCCTCCAGCAGCAGGCGGCGCAGCGCGTGCGGCGGCTGCGTGTCGGCGACGTGCCGCTCGGTCGCCGCGACGGTCTCCTCGGAGATCAGCAGCGCCGGGTAGCAGCCCACCGCGAAGTTCTGCGCCATGTCGGAGGTCCACTCCTTCCAGATGCGGCCGACCTCCTCGAAGTAGCGCGGGCCGTACGGCTCAAGCAGCTCGGGGTGGTTCGGGTCGTTGAAGCCGAGGATCGTCGAGCGCAGCACGGCCCCGCTCAGCGCGCCCTGCGTGATCGACGACCAGGCCGCGGACTTGCCCTCGGCCGTGGGGATCGCGGCCCGGCACATCGCCGCCGACCGCTCGCCGGTGGCCGTCGCGTCGCGCTCCAGTTCGGCGTCGATGTCGGCCGCGCCGAGCACCCCGCCGCCGACCAGGGCGTGGGTGAGGGTCCAGCGCAGGTCGGCGTCCACGGTCAGCCCCGCCGGTACGGCCGAGCCGTCCCGGATGCCGCTCAGGAACGCCAGGTCCTCCGGACGCACCGCCACGCCGGCGAAGGCGTTGACGTAGGCGAGCTGGAAGTCCGATCCCGGCTCGGCCTGGTCGATCAGCTCGCGCAGCCGGTCCGCGAGCAGCGCGAGACCCTCGGCCCGCCACGCCGGGTCGGCGTACTGCTGCACGGCCTGCCGCGCCTGCCGCAGCACCGTCTGCAGCACGGTCAGGTCGCGCACCGAGTGGATGCCGGAGACGACCAGCCGCACGTAGTCGCGGGTGGCCATCTCGGCGTCCCGGGTCATGTCCCAGGCGGCCGACCAGCACAGCGCCCGCGGCAGCGACTCGGCGAACGCGACGATGCCGCCGCCCACCAGCGTGCGCAGCGAGCGCTCGTCGAGGCGGATCTTGGCATAGGTGAGGTCGTCGTCGTTGACCAGCACCAGGTCGGGCTGGGCCTCGCCGACCAGGTCGGGCACGTGCGTGCGGGCGCCGACGACGTCCAACTCGACCCGCTTGGTCCGCACCAGCGCGCCGTCGGTCATGCTGTACAGGCCGATCGCGATCCGGTGCGAGCGCAGCGTCGGGTAGTCGGCGGGCGCCTCCTGCAGCACGTCGAAGCTGGCGAACCGCCCCTGCTCGTCGAGCGTGAACGACGGGCGCAGCGTGTTGACCCAGGAGGTCTCCAGCCACTCCTTCGACCACGACGACAGGTCCCGGCCGGAGGTGCGCTCCAGGGCCGACAGCAGGTCCTTCAGCTCGGTGTTGCCCCAGGCGTGCTGGTTGAAGTAGTCGCGCACGCCGGCGAGGAAGTTGTCCAGCCCCACGTAGGCCACGAGCTGCTTGAGCACCGAGGCGCCCTTGGCGTACGTGATGCCGTCGAAGTTGACCTCGACCGCCTGCATGTCGGGAATGTCCGCGGCGATCGGGTGCGTGGAGGGCAACTGGTCCTGCCGGTACGCCCACGCCTTCTCCACGTTCGCGAACGTGGTCCACGCGCCCTTGCCCCACCGGGTCGCCTCGGCCTGGCACAGCACCGACATGTAGGTGGCGAACGACTCGTTCAGCCACAGGTCGTCCCACCAGCGCATGGTGACCAGGTCGCCGAACCACATGTGCGCCATCTCGTGCAGGATGGTCTCCGCCCGGCGCTCCACGATCGCGTCGGTGACCCGCGAGCGGAAGATGTAGTCCTCAAGGAAGGTCACCGCGCCCGCGTTCTCCATCGCCCCGGCGTTGAACTCGGGCACGAAGAGCTGGTCGTACTTGCCGAACGGGTACCGCAGCCCGAACACGCGGTGGTAGAAGTCGAAGCCCTGCCGGGTCACCTCGAAGATGTTCTCGGCGTCGAGGTGCTCGGCGAGCGAGGCCCGGCAGTAGATCCCGAGCGGGATGCCGTCGTGCTCGGAGCGCACCACATGGTACGGCCCCGCCACCAGGGCCGTGATGTAGGTGGACATGATCGCCGTCGGGGCGAACCGCCACCGCTTGGCCGCCTGCACGGTGCCGTGCCGCCCGGGCAGCTCCGGCAGCTCCTCCACCGACTCGGCCGCGGTGTTCGACACCACCTGCCAGTCGGCGGGCGCGAGCACGGTGAACTCGAACGTCGCCTTCAGGTCCGGCTGGTCGAAACAGGCGTACATGCGGTGCGCGTCGGCCGTCTCGAACTGGCTGTGCAGATAGACCTTCTCGTCCACCGGGTCGACAAAGCGGTGCAACCCCTCGCCGGTGCGCATGTAGGAGCAGTCGGCGTCCACGCGCAGCTCGTTGGTCGCGGCGAGCCCGGGCAGCGGGAAGCGCCCGGCCTCGGCGTCGTAGGAGCCGGGGTCCAGCTCGACGCCGTTGAGCGTCACGCCCCGCACGCGCGCCCCTGCCAGGTCGATGAACGTCTCGGCCCCGGGCTCGGCGCAGTCGAACCGGACCGTGGTGACGCTCTCGAACCGTTCCTCGCCCTCGGTGAGGTCGAGCTCGACCGCGTAGGACTGGACCGTCAGCAACCGGGCTCGTTCCCGGGCTTCGTCACGGGTCAGATTGCCTGCCACATCGGCTCCTCATCGCAGTGCCCCCACTGCCGCTTTGCAGCGGGGATGTCTGAATCCTGCCACGCCCGGGAGTGGAACGTCCCGCTGGGGAATACGCGTGTTCCGACCGTGGGTTGCGCCTCAATGTAAGCACGTGATCCCGACAAGGGAGCTGACGATGACCGATCGGATGCCGGTCGACTTCTGGTTCGACCCCGCCTGTCCTTGGGCCTGGATGACCTCACGCTGGATTCTCGAGGTGGAGAAACTGCGTCCGATCGAGCCGCGCTGGCACATCATGAGCCTGTACGTGCTCAACGAGGACAAGGACATCTCCGAGGAATACCGCAGGATGCTTACTCTTGGAACGGTCCGAGTCCTCGCCGCCGCCGCGGCCAAGTACGGCGGGGAGACCGAGGGCGGGGAGAGCGCCGTGCTCGGCCCCCTCTACACCGAGCTCGGGATCCGCTTCCACAACCAGGGCCGACGGCGTAACGGAGAGCCGCTGCGCGACCTGATCGCCGAGGCGCTGGAGGCCGTCGGGTACGACCCCCAGCTCACCGACGCCATGGAGTCCACCGAGTTCGACGAGGCGATCAGGCGCTCCCACGCCGAGGGCATCGACCTGGTGGGACAGGATGTCGGCACGCCGATCATCCGGATCGGCGGGCCCGCGAGCTCGGTGGCCTTCTTCGGGCCGGTCGTCACGCCCGCGCCCAGGGGCGAGGCCGCGGCGAAGCTGTGGGACGGCGTCATCCTGGTGACGGGCACCGACGGATTCTTCGAGCTCAAGCGCTCCCGCACCCGCGGCCCCGTCTTCGATTGACACCTCGCTTTCCTCGTTTTCCCCCACAGGTGGGGAAAACCGCATCCCGAGGAGAAAGATCGTGTACGGCGGTCCACGGCGGCCCCGGTGCGGCGTAATCTCGGGGTGACGGTGCGTTCTCGTCCGGGCGGCCGTCGCGGCGAACCGGAAAAGGGCGAACCGGAAAAAGAGGCCGTCGACCGCGCACTCCCTCCCGCCAAGGGAGTCGCGGCCCCGGCCGGTTCCGGAACACCGGCTCTCTTCGCGCGCCGACGGCCGGACGCGGTGGTTTGTCGAGGACGGCTTGACGAGGACGAGAAGGACGAGGGATGCGGCGGCTCCACATCGGCGGGTCATGGGTTCGGTCCACCGGCGGAGGCGGGATCGACGTCGTCAACCCGGCCACCGAGCAGGTCATCGACCGCGTCCCGGCCGGCACCCCGGCCGATGTGGACGACGCCGTCGCCGCGGCCCGCGCCGCCTTCCCCGCCTGGGCGGCGACCCCGCCCGCCGACCGGGGCAAGATCCTCGCGATGGCGGCCGTGCTGCTCGCCGAGCGGGCCGAGCGGGTCGCCCGGGCGATCGCCACCGACGGCGGCGTGCCGTACGGGTCGGCGCTGGAGGTGCAGACCCGGCTGCCGCTGCTGGTGCTGCGCCGGTACGCCGAGCTGGCCGAGCGCCACCCCTTCGAGATCGACGCGCCGTGGGAGCCGGACGGGCCGGGCCGCTCCCTGACGGTGCGCGAGCCCGCCGGAGTGGTGGGCGCGATCACGCCGTGGCGACACCCGCTGCACCACGCGATCTGCGCGGTCGCGCCCGCGCTCGCCGCCGGGTGCACGGTGGTGCTCAAGCCCAGCGCGGTCGCGCCGCTCGCCGCCTACGAGCTCACCGCGATACTGCGGGACTCGGGGCTGCCGCCGGGAGTGCTCAACCTGGTCAGCGGGAGCGGCCCGGTGGTGGGCCAGGCGATCGCCGCCCATCCGCGGGTGGATTTGGTCTGCTTCAGCGGATCGGCCGCGACCGGGCGGCGGGTCGCGGCGCTCGCGGCCGGTACCGGCGTCGGCGCCGGTACGGTCAAACGCGTCGTGCTCGACCTCGGTGGAAAGCCGGCGAGCGTCATCCTGCCCGACGCCGACCTGCCCGCCGCCGTGCGGGCGAGCGTCGGCAACGCCTTCGTCAACTCCGGCCGCACCCGCTCGGCCTGGACGCGCCTGCTCGTCCACCGCGACCAGTACGACCAGGCGGTACGGCTCGCCGTCGAGGCGGCCGGGGAGCATCCCGTCGGCGACCCGTTCGCCGAGGGCACCCGGCTGGGGCCGCTGGCGTCGGCGGCGCTGCGGGAACGGGTGATCCGTTACATCAACCGCGGTGAGGAGGAGGGCGCCCGGCTGGTGCGCGGCGGAACCGAGCCGCCGCTGGAGCGGGGGTACTACATCGAGCCCACCGTGTTCGCCGGGGTCGAGCCCGGCATGGCCATCGAGCGGGAGGAGATCCCCGGCCCGGTGCTGGTGATCGTCCCCTTCCGGGACGAGGACGAGGCCGTCGAGATCGTCAACGGCGCGTACCCCGGAGCGTCCGGCGCGGTCTGGGCGGGGGACGAGGCGCGGGCGACGGCGGTGGCCCGCCGGCTGCGCGCCGGTCAGGTGCACGTCAACGGCGCGCGGCCCGGCCCGGCGCCGTTCTGCGGCCACAGGCGGCCGGGGGGCGGGCGCGAGCCGGGCGTGGCGGCCCTGGAGGAGTACCTGCAGACCAAGACGCTGCACCTGTAGCCGGGCGCGTCGGCGGTGAGGGGGCCAGGTGTGAGGGATCAGGTGTGAGGGATCAGGGCGTCTGCAGCAGCAATTGGCGGCGGGTCTGCTTGGGCAGGTGGTCCAGGTAGAGCACGCCGTCGAGGTGATCGGTCTCGTGCTGGAAGCAGCGGGCCAGATAGCCGCGGGCCTTGACGGAGATCGGGCGGCCCAGCCTGTCCAGGCCGGTCACGCTCACCCCGGCGGCCCGGGGCGTCGCGGCGTACAGGGGGCGGCCGGTGTCGCGGCCCGGCACCGACAGGCAGCCCTCCTCGTCGAGCATCTCGGCCGGGTCGTCCACGGTGAGCACCGGATTGATCACGTGGCCCTTGCGCCCGTTGACGTCGTAGACGAACAGCCGCCGGGGCACGCCGATCTGCGGGCCCGCGAGGCCGACGCCGTTGGCCGCGTACATGACCTCCATCATCTCGGTGACGAGGCGGCGCAGCTCGCGGTCGAAGTCCGTGACCGGCTCGGCGGGGGTACGCAGGACCGGGTCGCCGATCAGGCGGATCTCTCGCATGAGGGCTCCATGACGCGGGGACGGCCGGGCGGGACCGGCGGGGTTCCGGTAAGGACTAGAACGGCATATTGCCTATTACTGTTCACACTCTAACGGAACCGGGGAACGACCGGGCCGGGCGGCCTGCCAGAATTGGACGGGTGCGTGTCCATATAGCTGCCGACCATGCCGGCTACGACCTGAAGAACCACCTGGTGTCCTGGCTCAAGGACCACGGCCACGAGCCCATCGACCACGGGCCCGCCGTGTTCGACGCCGAGGACGACTACCCGGTCTTCGTCCTGCGCGCCGCCGAGGCGGTGGCCGCCGAGCCCGGCAGCCTCGGCGTGGTGATCGGCGGATCCGGCAACGGCGAGCAGATCGCCGCCAACAAGGTGCGCGGCATCCGTGCCGCGCTGGCGTGGAACGACGACACCGCCCGTCTCGCGCGCGAGCACAACGACGCGAACGTCATCTCCATCGGGGCGCGGATGCACTCCGAGGAGGAGGCCGCGCGCATGGTGGAGGTCTTCCTCGCCACGCCGTACTCGGGGGCCGAACGGCACAGCCGCCGCATCGCCCAGCTCGGGACGTACGAGACCGGCGGCGGGCTGCCTCCGCTGCCCTGAACGACCCTGCTGCCCTGAATGACCCTGCTGCCCTGAATGACCCTCATGGCCTGAACGACCCTGAGGGCCGCACGACCGCCTGGGGGCGTCAGTCCTTGCGACGCCCCGGCGGTACGGGCCTGCGCGGCATCTCGTCCCGCAGCGGCCTGCGGTCGGCCGCCTCCTGCTGCTCGCGGGTGGGCCGGGAGACGTCCCGGGCCCGCATCGCGATGACGGGGTTGATCTGCAAGCTCTGCAGTGCCATGTCCGCAGACTAACCCGCGCTGGGCCGGCCCGTCAGCGAAGCCGGCCCTGGGAAACCGCCGGAGAACCCGCCGGAAACCTCACCGGAAACCCGGCTGGAAACCCGCCGCGAGAACACCGCGGAACAGCCGCTTAGAAGATCAGACCGGCCCAGGGGCGCGGCTCCCACGACATCGCGGTGGACAACTCCTTGAGCGCGCCCTGCCGCAGTTCGCGCACCGCTCCGGCCCGGGCCAGCGGGGTGAGCGGACGCCCGCCCAGATACCCCGACCCCAGCACGCTCACCGGCAGTTCCAGATCGGCGGGCGACGTGGTGCGCTCGCACACGGCGGCGCCCTTGGCGTCGGCGGTCAGCCGCCACCGGCCCTCGTTCCACGGGCAGAGCGGGTCGCTCACCTCCAGCACCACGTCCACCGGGGCGGAGTAGCGGCGGGCGGTCATCGCCTCGCCGAGGTTCACCACGCGCACCCACAGATCGTCCATCCAGCCGGCGTGCAGCTGGCGCGGGTCGGCGAGCAGGTGAATCAGCGGGTCGTCCACCGGACGGCTCCAGGCGTACAACCGCGCGCACAGGTCCCGGTCGAGCGCCGAGCGCCAGAGCGCGGCGTAGGCGGCGTCGTCGACCGCGAACAACTCCTTCAGCCGCAGCTCGCCGTCGGGCAGGTCGTGCTCGTTCCACCCCTCCTTGACCCGGAACAGGGCGTAGCCACGTGTCCCGTGGTCGTCCTCGGCGAGCACGCAGCGCAGCGGACCCGCTCCCTGGCGGTCGTAGTCGCTGTCCCGCAGCGCGCCGTTCCACCGGCCCTCCGAGCGCGCGTACAGACCCGGCCGCGAGGTGACGACCTCGGCGAACACCTTCTCCAGCTCCCCGCGCGCCTCGGCCGGCTTCGCCACCCGCAGCCGCAGCGCCGGGTCCGACGGCACGTCCGGCACGAACGCCGAGCCGAGCTTGGGGATGCGGAAGAACAACGTGTCGGCGGCCCTGCCGTACCCGAACCGGCCGTAGATGCCCGCCTCGGACGCGTACAGCGCGGCCACGGACTCCCCGCCCTCGTGCAGGTCGGCGAGCTGACGGGTCATCAGCGAGCGCAGGATGCCCTTGCGCCGGTGGGAGGCGAGCACCGACACCGCGCTGACCCCGGCCACGGGGATCGGCCCGCCGGGCACGGTCATCGTCAGGCTGAACACGGTCGTGAACCCGACGAGCAGGTCGCCGTCGAACGCGCCCAGGGTGCGCTCGAACTCGAGGACCTCCTTGAACTGGTCCTGGACCTCGGGCGGCGCGGAGAGATTGAACGCCTCGCCGTCGAGGTCTTTGAACTTGGGCCACTCGGCCTCGGTCACCGGACGGATGGGGTACGGCGCGGCACTGCGCCGACGATCGTCGTTCATTGCTCGCTCACGCTCTCGCGGTCGATCGGCGGACATCCGCTCCACGCTAGAACGGGCAAAGCCCTCGGGCCACTCAATATCGGGCACCAGGCGATCAAGGTCTTGGTCAAGAGGGGTGCCGGGGAGGGGCCGGACCGATACAGTCGGTGCATCATGAAGTCCCGACCGGCGCCGCTGATCCCTCCACGGCTCCGCGCGATCCTGGTGCGCGTTCCGCTGCTGGTGCCCACCGTCCGCCTGGTACGCCGGGTGCTGGGGCAGGAGCGCAACCTGATGCTCGCGCTGGTCGCCGCCGCGCTGGCGATCGGCGTCCTGGCCGCCGCGGTGTCCGCCGAATGGTTCTCGCCGTCGCTGCTGATCCTGGTGACCCTCATCGGCGGCCTGCACCTGCGCCTGCGCAGCCTGGTCGTCCTGCTCGGCGCGGTGTCGGTCTCGCTCGTCTACATGGCCGCCCTGCTCGGCGGGCACGTCGGGCCGGGGCTGCTGGCCACGTTCGTGTTCACCGCCGCGCTCGCGGCGCTGATGGCGCGAACCCGCGGCAAGATCGGCGTACAGGGGCTGCGGGGCGACGCGATGCTGCTGGAGCTGCGCGACCGGCTGAGGAGCCAGAGCGACCTGCCCGCGCTGCCCAAGGACTGGGGCGGGCGCGTCGTGCTCAAGCAGGCCGGCGGCTCCTCCTTCGGCGGCGACTTCGTGGTGTCGATGCGCGAAGGCGACCGGCTGGAACTGGCCGTGGTCGACGTCTCGGGCAAGGGCGTGGACGCCGGCACGCGGGCGCTGCTGCTGTCGGGCACCTTCGGCGGCCTGCTCGGCTCGGTCGAGGAGTTCCTCCCGGCCTGCAACTCCTTCCTGCACCGGCAACGGGAGGGCGAGGGCTTCGTCACCGCCGTGCACCTCAGCCTCAATCTGTCGACGGGGGAGTACGTCATCACCTCGGCCGGGCACCCGCCGGTGGTGAAGTTCGACGCCGGCACCGGCACCTGGCGCACCTCCACGGCCAAGGGGGTCGTGCTCGGCGTCGTGCCCGACCTGCACTGCGAGCCCGACAGCGGCGTGCTGCGCAAGGGCGACGCGCTCATGCTCTTCACCGACGGGCTGATCGAGCAGCCCGGCCGGGACATCGACTCGGGGCTGGACCGGCTGCTCGGCGAGGCCGAGCGCGTGCTGCCCTCCGGTTACCGCGAGGGGGCCAGGCAACTCGTCACCGCGATGTCGTCGGGGCACAACGACGACTGCGCCTTGGTGCTCATTTGGCGGCCTTAAGATCTTACGGCCCTTTCACGGCCTGATTCGGTAGGCTCGTTAGGTGCGGCTCGACGTGGGCAGGCGCGGCACCGGCGGCGTCCGCCACGGCACCGGGGGGACGCCGCGCGGATACAGGGACGCCAACGACGCCGACATCGACGTCAGCGGGTCCTGCGGGGGTCCAGGACAGGGGTAGGCATATGCAGTGGGTCGTGGCGGGGTTCGTCCTCTTCCTCGTCGGATTGATGATCTCGATTGCGCTGCACGAGGTCGGGCACCTCCTCCCCGCCAAGCTCTTCGGCGTGCGGGTGACGCAGTACATGGTGGGCTTCGGCCCCACCCTGTGGTCCAGGCGCCGCGGCGAGACCGAGTACGGCATCAAGTGGATCCCGCTCGGCGGATACATCCGCATGATCGGGATGCTGCCGCCGCGGCCGAACGACGACCCCAACAAGCTGCGCCGCGTCTCCACCGGCCCCTGGCAGGGCCTGATCGACAGCGCCCGCGAGGCGGCCATGGAGGAGATCCGGCCCGGCGACGAGAACCGCGTCTTCTACCGCAAGCGCTGGTGGCAGAAGGTCATCATCATGGCCGGCGGGCCGGCGATGAACTTCGTGCTCGCCTTCATCCTGTTCGCGATCGTGATGATGGGCATCGGCGTGCCGACGCAGACGCTCACCATCGACCAGGTGTCCGAGTGCGTCAAGACCGCCGAGGAGTACCAGCGCAACCCCGACTGCGCGCCGGGCGACCCCAAGACGCCGGCCGCCCTCGCCGGTCTGCTGCCCGGCGACACGATCACCTCCATCGACGGCAAGGCGGTCACCACCTGGGAGGAGGCGACCCGCAGGATCCGCGACCACGGCGCCGGCCCGGCCGCCATCGGCGTCGAGCGCGACGGGAAGCCCCTGTCCATAACCGCCAACCTGATCGCCCAGGACCGCCCGGCCATCGGCGACCCGGAGCGCATCGAGAAGGGCGTGGGCTTCCTCGGCGTGACGCCGCTGTTCGTCACCCAGACCCAGGGCCCCGGCTACGTCGTCGCCGAGATGTGGGACATGACCGCGCGCACCGCCGCCGCGCTCGCCGACTTCCCGCAGAAGATGGTCGGCGTCTGGCAGGCCGCGTTCGGCGGCGAGGAACGCGACCTCAACGGGCCGGTGAGCATCGTCGGGGCCGGGCGCATCGGCGGCGAGATCGCCGCGTCCGAGGCGCCGGTGGACGACAAGGTCACGATGTTCATCATGCTGCTCGCCGGGTTCAACCTCGCGATCGGCATGTTCAACCTCATCCCGCTGCTGCCGCTGGACGGCGGGCACATCGCCGGCGGCCTGTGGGAGGGCCTCAAGCGCGGGTACGCCCGCGTGCTGCGCAGACCCACGCCCGGCTACGTGGACATCGCCAAGGCGTTGCCGCTGACGTACGCGATGGCGGCGGTGCTGCTCGTCATGGGCGGCCTGCTGATCTACGCCGACATCGTCAACCCGATCCGCCTGACCGGCTGAGCCCTGGGGGAGGCGGCGATGGAAGCGCCCGGCAGCCTGAGCCCGGTGGAGACGTACGGCCCGGTGATCGACGTGGCGCTGTTCCGCCTGCGCCGGATCTGGGCCCGCCCGTTCCGCACCCGCAGGACGGGCGACCGCCCGCTGCAGATCTCCAACGTGATGGTCGTGCACGCGCTCGCCAAGCTGAGCGCCGCGCCCGCCGAGGTCACCGTGGGCGCGGTCGCCGAGCACATGGACATCGATCCGTCCACCGCCAGCCGGTTCGTCAACGACGCCATCGGCGCGGGCCTCGCCGAGCGCCTGACGTCCGAGGTGGACGCCAGGCGGGCCCGGCTGATCCTCACCGAGAAGGGCCGGCGCGTGCTCGACGCGGTCACCCGCTACCGCCGCGACTACATCGAGGGGCTCATCGCGGGCTGGAGCGAGGAGGACCGGGACGCGCTGGCGCGCCTGCTGACCCGCCTCGCCGAGGCGTCGTCCCGGCGGCCGATCGACCTGTCCGGCCTCGACCCGATCGTGGACGAGATCATCCGGGGATGACGCCGCCGTCGAACAGCTTGGCCAGGTAGCGGATCTGCGCGGCCGTCTGGAAGCCCGCGCCGCCCTCGTGCCCGTTGTACCGCCACACCTCGATGCTCTTGTCGCCCGCGTAGTGGTTGTAGGCGGCGAACACCGTCGACGGCGGGCAGATCGCGTCCATCAGCGCGACCGAGAACAGCGCGGGGGCGCTCGCCCGCGCGGCGAAGTTCACCCCGTCGAAGTACCGCAGCGTGTCGAAGACCTGGTCGACCTGGTCGCGGTGGGTCTTGCAGTAACGCGAGATCTCCGCGTACGGCATCTCGTCGGTGATCTCCGTGGCGCGCCGGTAGTGGCACAGGAACGGCACGTCGGGCAGCGCCGCCGCCACGCCGTCGGCGAGCCCCGCGACGGCGATCGTGATGCCGCCGCCCTGGCTGCCCCCGGTCACGGCGATCCGGCCCGGATC
This sequence comes from Thermopolyspora sp. NPDC052614, assembly GCF_040678635.1. Lineage (NCBI taxonomy): Bacteria > Bacillati > Actinomycetota > Actinomycetes > Streptosporangiales > Streptosporangiaceae > Thermopolyspora > Thermopolyspora sp. NPDC052614. The sequence goes on along the minus strand of NZ_JBFATZ010000003.1, from coordinate 19,371 downwards.
GACCCGCGGATGCTCGCGAGCCGCCTCCACCGCCAGGACCGCGTCGGTGAACACGCGGCGGTAGTAGTAGCGCCGCGGGTCGGTCACCCCGCGGGTCATGAACCCGGGCGTCTGCGGCGGGCCGTCCGGGTCGGGGTCGGGGGTGTCGCCGCTGAAGCCGCCGTTGCTGCCCTGACCCCGGGTGTCCATCACCAGATGCGCGTAACCGGCCGCGCTCCACGTCAGCCGCTCGTGCGGCAGGCCGCGCCCGCCGCCGTACCCGATGTACTCGACCACGCACGGCAACGGGCCCTCGAGGTGCCGGGGGAGCAGGAGCCAGGCCTTGATCGGGTGCCCGCCGAAACCGGAGAAGGTCACGTCGACGACGTCCACCGTGGCCAGCCCGGCGTCGTACGGGGCGAAGACCGGCGGGGTGCGCAGCGCACGCGCCTCGTCGAGGGTGGCGCTCCAGAAGGCGTCGAAGTCGGCGGGCTCCTCCCGGTCGGGGCGGTACTCGCGCAGGCGATCAAGCGGCCAGTCGGTCAGCATCGCGGTTTTCCTCTGTACGATCGTACGGCTGTGCGGTCGGTGCTTGGTCAGTGGGCGGCGCGGTCGGTGCGGCGGCGCGGCTCACAGCATCGACACGTGCACGTGATCGAAGTGATTCGCGGTGATGCTGCCACGGTTCTCCATCGGCCGCCAGCCCGGGTTGGACAGGTTGTAGATGCGCTGACGGTAGATCACGTACTTCACCCCGATGCGGCCGCCGTTCCTGATCGCCCACTCGGCGATCTCGTTGCCCAGCTCGACCTTGTCCGCCGACGGCATCACGCCGCCGGAGCTGAGCATGAAGTCGCAGGCGCGGCCGAGCGGGTGCTCGCCGCCGCCGCCGTCCGCCCGGAAACAGCCGACGGGGAAGCCGGTCGGGAACCGATCCTTGATCTCCTCGCGCATGAGGCGGGTGCGCGGCGTGATGTTGTCCGCGCCGGTGGGCAGCTCCGGGGCGAAGCCCCCGCCGGCCCGGCGGCCGGGCACGGGGGGAACGAGGCGGTCGAGCCGGTCCTTGATCCGGTCGATGAGCCTCTCGGCCTTGCGGCGCTCCTGGTCCACGTCCTCGGCCTGCCGCTGGATCTGCTTGATCAGCCGACCGGCCTCCTCGTCGGCCTTCCTGTGCTCGTCTCGCAGCCGGGCGTACCCCGCGAGCTCGGCGGCCCGCTGGGCGGCGAGCTGCTCGAGCACCGCGGCCTCGCCGAGGTCCCGGCCCATGACCGCGTTCGGCAGATCCAGCCCGCCGGTCTGGTAGCGCAGGTTCGCCATGCCGCTCACCTGCCGCTCGGCGGCCCGGTACGCCTCCTCGGCGGCACGCAGCCGCTCGCGCGCCGCCTTCTCCGCCCGCTGCGCCTTCTGCAGGGCCACGCGCTTGCCGTTGTAGGTGAGGATGAGCTTGTCGACCCGCTTCTCCAGCTCGGCGAGCTGCCGTTTCAGCTCCTGCTTGGTGGGCTGGGGGTCGGCGCCCGCCGTCGCGGGGCCGAGGGCCAGCGCGAGGACCGTGAGCGCGGTCGCGGCCCCGGACAGGACGTGGCGGCTGAACAGGGAGCGCAGGATCCCTTCTCCTCTCCATCGAACATCTGGCCGTTTCGCGGCCGACGTCGATGGATAGTAGTGGTAAAGAAGGGGTCACGCGACTTAAAGTCGCAATCAAGCAGAGATCTGTTCGTTATTTGTCGTGCCAGGTCTATGGTGATTCGTGGCTAAGCGTCCGGATCCTTCGGCTCGACCTCCACCGGCGCCTCGCGCAGCATCCGCGCCGCCTGCTCGGGCGTCACGTCGTTGACGAAGGCCCCCATCGCCGACTCCGAGCCGGCCAGATACTTCAGCTTGTTCTCCGCCCGCCGGATGCTGAACAGCTCAAGGTGCAGATAGGCAAGCTCCCTGCCGGTGCGTACCGGCGCCTGATGCCACGCCGCCACGTACGGCATGCGCATCCCGAACAGCCCGTCCAGCCGCCGCAGCACCTCCGTGTAGAGGGGGCCGAACGCCGCCCGCTCCGCCCGCTCAAGCGCCGGCAGGTCCGGCACCCGCCGCCGGGGATACACGTGCACCTCGAACGGCCAGCGGGCCGCGGCCGGGACGAACGCGGTCCAGTGCCGGTTCTCGGCCACCACTCGGACCCCGGCCTCGCGCTCGGCCGCGAGCACGTCCGCGAACAGGTTGCCGCCGGTGCGCTCCCGGTGCCGCTGCGCCGCGGCGAGCATGAGTCGGGTGCGCGGCGTTACGTACGGGTAGGCGTAGATCTGTCCGTGCGGGTGGGTCAGCGTGATGCCGATCTCCGCGCCCCGGTTCTCGAAGCAGAACACCTGCTCCACCCCGGCCATCGCGCCCAGCTCCGCCGTACGGTCGGCCCACGCCTCCACCACCAGCTCCACCCGCTCGGGGGACAGGCCGGAGAACGACGCGTCGTGGTCGGAGGTGAAGCACATCACCTCGCACCGCCCGACGCCGGGCCGTACCTCGCTCAACCCGCCCACCTGCTCGAACTCGACCGGAGTGAAGCTGAAGGAGGGGAAACGGTTCTCGAAGACGACCACGTCGTAGTCGGCGGCGGGGATTTCGGAGGGTCGGCCGGGCGCGGACGGGCACAGCGGGCACTGGTCGGCGGGCGGCAGGAACGTGCGATCCTGCCGGTGCCCGGCGATCGCGATCCACTCCTCGGTCAGCGGGTCGTAGCGCAGCTGCGACGCGGGCGGGCGGGGCGGCAGCGGGCGGGTGTCGGGCACGTCGCGGTCCGCGCCGGGCGCGGCGTCGAAGTAGATCAGCTCGCGGCCGTCGGCGAGCCGGGTCGAGGTACGGCACGCCGTCCGGGGCGCCTGTTCCACGCCGTTCGCGGCGGCGCCCCGGCTGTCGGCCTCGTTGGCGGCCTCGTTGGCGGCCCTTTTGGCGGCTTCGTCGGCGGCCCCGTCGGCGGTCGCGGCGCCCGGCAGGCCGGTCGCCGGGCCGGTCATCGGGCCCGTCATCGAGCCACCGCCCGGGTGTCGGGGACGGGCTCGGTGAGGATCAGCTCGCCCACGTGGGCGGCCAGTTCGGCCCGGGCCTCCTCGGCGAGTCCGGTGTCGCAGACCAACGCGTTCGCCTCCTCAAGCCGGGCGATCGAGCTGATCCCGATCGTCCCCCATTTGGTGTGGTCGGCGAGCACGACCAGTTGCTGCGCGGAGGCCACCAGCTCGCGATCGGTCTCGGCCTCCAGCAGGTTCGGCGTGGTGAAGCCCGCCCGCGGGCTCATCCCGTGCACGCCCAGGAACAGCGTGTGCACGCTCAGCCGCCGGATGGCGGCGACCGCGACCGGCCCGACCAGCGCGTCCGACGGGGTACGCACGCCGCCGGTGAGCACCACCGTCTGGCCGGCCCGGCCGGAGCGGTGGAAGACCTCCGACACCCGCACCGAGTTGGTGACGACGGTGAGGTCCTCCACGTCGAGCAGGTGGTGGGCGAGGGCCCACGTGGTGGTGCCCGCCGACAGGGCGATCGCGCTGCCCGGCCGAACCATGCGGGCGGCCCGGCGGGCGATGGCCTCCTTCTCGGCCTGCTGGCGTACGGACTTGGCGGCGAACCCCGGCTCCTGGGTCGAGCCGGAGCCGGCGATCGTGGCCCCGCCGTGCACCTTCTCCACCAGGCCGCGCTCGGCGAGGACCTCCAGGTCGCGCCGGATCGTCATGTCCGAGACGCCCAGATCGCGCACAAGATCGGCGACGCGCACGCCGCCGTTCCTGCGCACCCGTTCCAGGATGGCCTGTTGCCGCTGCTGCGCCAGCATCACACCTCCCGCCGGGCGGCGACGCCGACGCGCCGACCACAGGACGCTACTTCAACGCATTCCACCAAATGCTCTCATAAAACTACATCAGCACCGTTCGAACGTGAGGAGCGGCTCGCCGCCGCTTCGGCGGCGGCCCTGACGGGTATGAAGCGCGGCACCGGCAGGCGATCCCGTCCGATCCACTGCCCGGTCTCAGCCCAGTCCAAGCCCGATCTAAGCCCGATCTAAGCCCGGTCTAAGAACGGTCTAAGCCCGGCCCCACGTCGCCGGCGAACGCAGGAGGTACGGATGGCCAGACGAGCACGCAAGAGCCGGGGCCGCAAGAAGAAGCGGGCGAACCACGGCAGGCGCCCCAACGCCCGCTAAAGGCCGCGCCCCCAGGCGGCCAGCAGGTGGTCCTGCGGATCGGCGTCCGGCGGCAGCGGGCGTCGATCCGCGATCACGCCCGCCTCCCGGTAGGACGCCTCCGCCTCGGCGAACCACGCCGCGCAGGCGTCCACGAGTTCGGGATCCAGCCGCTCGGGCAGGCCGACCGCCCGGGCCACGTCCCAGGTGTGGATGAGCGCGTCGGCGAACAACTCGGTCAGGTACTCCTCGCCGGACACGTCACCGAACGTCAGGTGCACGACGCGCCGCGTCGCGCCCTCCTCATAGGCCGCCAGCACCGCCGCCGCGGCCGCGATGTCGAACGCCTTGACCGGATCGTCCCCCAACAGGTCGCCGTCGAGCTCATCGCCCACCTCGGCCACCGTACGGCCCGCCAGCAACGCAGGCGCCCACCGGCACTCGCCCACCACGTGGTTCACCAGGGCGTAGACGTCCCAGTTCGCGCAGGGCGTGGGCAGATCCCACTGGTCCGAACGGACAAGGTGGACCTTCTGCCCGAAGTCATCGAGAGCTCGCCGATACGCGTCGCGAATGTCGACGTTCATCTCCAGGTCCATATATTCACGATCGTCCTGTGCGGGTTCCGCGCACGAACCCCTCGGAGCGCCGCCCGGTTCCTCATCTCTCCCGGGCTGCCCCCCTCTGTCGAAGGTAACCCGCGTTCAGGGGATGCGCTGCTCGGCCCAGACCACCTTGCCGCCCGGAGTGAGCCGGCTGCCCCAGCGATAGGCCAGCCAGTTGACCAGATGGAGCCCCCGCCCGCCGTCGGTGCCCTCCTCCGGATCGCGCAGCGCGGGCACGGCGAACGAGGCGTCGCCCACCTCGCACACCAGCGACCGGCCCCGCAGCAGCCGGACCTTGATCGGCCCTCGGGCGTGGTTCACGGCGTTGGTCACCAGCTCGCTGACGATCAGCTCGCTGGTGTCGGCGAGGGCGGTGAGACCCCACTGCTCCAGGGTGGCGCGCACGTTGCGCCGCGCCTGCCGTACCACCTTGGCCTGCGCGGGGAAGGTCCACCCCGCCATCTCGTCGGAGGTCAGCTCCCGCACCCGCGCGAGCATCAACGCGATGTCGTCGCGCTCGTCTCCGGGCCGCTGCGCCGCGATCGTCGCGTCGCAGATGTCCTCCAGGTCCCGCAGCCGCACCGACAGCAGCTTGCGCAGCGCCTCGATGCCCACGTCGATGTCGCGATCCCGGCTCTCCACCAGGCCGTCGGTGTACAGGGCGAGCACGGCGTCGTGCGGCAGGGTGAGCTCCCGCGTCTGGAACGGGTCGCTGCCGATGCCCAGCGGCAGGCCGGGCGGCAGATCGATCAGCGTGGTGGTGCCGTCCGGCCGCAGCAGGATCGGCGGCACGTGTCCGGCGCGGGCGATCGAGCACAGCCGGGTCACCGGGTCGTAGGTGGCGTACACGCAGGTGGCGATCTGGGTCGCGTCCAGGTCCTGGCTCATCCGGTTGAGCCGGAACAGTACCTCGGCGGGGTCCAGATCGAGGGTGGCCAGGGTGCGCACCGCCGTACGCAGCTGTCCCATCGTGGCGGCGGCGCGGATGCCGTGGCCCATGACGTCGCCCACGACCAGCGCCACCCGGTGCCCCGGCAGCGGGATCACGTCGTACCAGTCGCCCCCCACCCCGGTCAGGTCGCTGGCCGGCAGGTAGCGGGAGGAGATTTCCAGGCCGAGCGGGTCATACAGGTCGGATGGGAGCAGGCTGCTCTGCAGGGCGAGCGCCGTGCCCCGCTCGCGGCCGTACAGCCGGGCGTTGTCCACGCACAGCGCGGCGCGGGCGGCGAGCTCCTCGCCGAGCGTGACGTCGTCCTCGTCGAACGGGGTGTTGCCCGCGGACCGCTGGAACGAGGCGAAACCGAGCACCCTGCCCCTCGCCTGCAGGGGCACGATCAGCAGCGAGGACCCCGTCAGCAACTCGGCGATGATGGGCCGCCCGCGCGCCCGCGCGAGATCGGCGGCGAGCTCCTCGTCGACCTCGGTGAACATGATCGGCCGCGCGGTCGCCATGCAGCGGGCGAACGGCGTCCAGGCGGGATAGACCGTCACCTCGCCGACCGGCCAGGCGACCGGGTAGTCGTCGGTGCGCGTCCGGGCCACCCCCGCCGCCAGGCGCCGCACCACGATCGACCCGTCGGTGGCGTGGTAGGTCAGCTCGCCCTCGCTCACCAGCCGGTCCTGCACGCTGACCGCGGCCCCGTCGCAGAACCGGGGCACGGACAGGTCCACCAGCTCGCGGGCGGTCTGGGTCATGTCGAGGGTGGTGCCGATGCGCCGGCTCGCCTCGTTGAGGAAGGCGAGCTGCTCGTGCACCGGGGCGGGGGTGCTCAACCGCGAGCCGCTCGACGTCTCCGCCTTGACGACGTACTGCCGGTCCGTCGGGGACATGGCGGCAATCGCCTCGCCCTGCTGGCTGCTGCGCACGTGGTCTTCTTCCTCTTTATCCCGTACGTCACATGATAGAAGTCCAAGATTCACCCTGGGGAGATGCGCGGCCTCGGATCGAGGGGGGTCGGCCCGGATCCCGCGCACCTCCAGGGACTCACGTGCGCCGGGCTACACCTGGGGCAGGTGCGCCAGCGCCGCGTCGACGCGATCCTGCGGCAGCGCGAAGTCCTCCATCTCGCCGCCGAGGAACCGATCGTAGGCGGCCAGGTCGAAGTGCCCGTGCCCGCACAGCGCCGTCACGATCACCTTCTCCTCGCCGGTCTCCTTGCAGCGCAGCGCCTCGCTGATCGTCTCGGCGAGGGCGTGCGTGGGCTCGGGGGCGGGCACGATGCCCTCGGTGCGGGCGAACCGCACGCCGGCCTCGAAGCATTCGGTCTGCGTCCGGGACACCGCCTCGAACATGCCCAGCTCGTACATGTGCGACAGCAGCGGCGACATGCCGTGGTAACGCAGCCCGCCGGCGTGGATCGGGTCCGGCACGAAGTCGTGGCCGAGCGTGTGCATCTTCAGCAGCGGGGTGAACCCGGCCGTGTCGCCGAAGTCGTAGGCGTAGACGCCCTTGGTGAACGACGGGCAGGCCGCGGGCTCCACCGCCCGGATCACCGGGTTCATCCGGCCGGCCAGCTTCTCCCGCAGGAACGGGAAGGCCAGGCCGCCGAAGTTCGATCCGCCGCCGGTGCAGCCCACGATCAGGTCCGGGGTCTCGCCGACCGAGGCGAGCTGCTCCAGCGCCTCCTCGCCGATGACCGTCTGGTGCAGCAGCACGTGGTTGAGCACCGAGCCCAGGGCGTAGCGGGTGTCCTCGTGCTGCGCGGCGACCTCGACCGCCTCGCTGATCGCGATGCCGAGCGAGCCGGGGGAGCCGGGGTCCTCGGCCAGGATCCTGTTGCCCGCCGTCGTCACCGGCGACGGGCTGGCGTGCACGGTCGCGCCCCACACCCGCATCAGCGACCTGCGGTAGGGCTTCTGGTCGTACGAGGCGCGCACCATCCACACCTCGCAGGCCAGGCCGTACTGCGCGCAGGCGAAGGAGAGCGCCGAGCCCCACTGGCCCGCGCCGGTCTCGGTGGTGAGCCGCTTGATGCCCTGCCGGGCGTTGTAGTACGCCTGCGGCACGGCCGTGTTCGGCTTGTGCGACCCGGCGGGCGAGACGCCCTCGTACTTGTAGTAGATGCGCGCCGGCGTCCCCAGCGCCCGCTCCAGCCTGCGGGCGCGGATCAGCGGGGTCGGCCGCCACAGGCGGTAGACGTCGAGGACGTCCTCGGGGATCGCGATGAAACGCTCGGAGCTGACCTCCTGGGCGATCAGCTCCATCGGGAACAGCGGGGCCAGGTCGTCCGGGCCCACCGGCTGGAGCGTGCCGGGATGCAGCGGCGGCGGGGGCGGCGCCGGCAGGTCGGCCATTACGTTGTACCAATTGCGTGGTATGCGCGACTCGTCGAGAACTATCTTGGTGGGCTCGCTCACGTGCTCTCTCCGGTTGGTCCCGTGCCGAAGCCGTACGGCCACGGCCCGCTGTCGATCGAGACCAACCTAGTCTCCGTATTCGCCCAGCACACCCGAAGAGTTTGTTTTCCGTGAGCGGCATGGTGCGGTCCCGCATGATCGCGGCGGCGGCCCGGCGAGCCGCGGGCGAGGGGCCGCGAGGGGGCGGTCCGGCGAGCGGAAGAGAAAAGCCGGAGACCCCTGGCGGAGGGTCTCCGGCTCGTGCGCGATCGGCGAGGGCTGAGGTCTCCCGGCGGGCTGGATGCGAGCGCCGGAGGTTACATCCCTGCAACCGGGCATCAATCTGGACGAAGCGCCTAAACAGTATCCTTTTAGGATGAAACTCCCAGGAGGAGACGTGAACACCCTATTGGCCCTCGTCGAGTCGGTCACCGATCGTCCCACCGTGCAGGAGGTGGACGCGATGCTGGCCGAGCTCCGGCGGATGCCGCGCGACGCGGCCGTCACCGAGTTGATCGACGACCTCCTCGACTACCGGTCAATGCTGTCGATTTGATCGTCGGTGGTCTCCGGCGTCCGGCCGCCGACCCGCGCCCGCGTCAGTGCTGGGCGCTGCCGAAGGGACGGCTCTGCTGGCTGCCGAACGGCTGCCCCTGCTGTCCCCCCTGCGCCCCGCCGACGCCGACCATCTCCATCAGGCGGGTCTCCACGTACCGCTCGCTGTGGTGCGACCGGTCCGCGATCCGCTCCACCAGGTCGTTGACGTTGCGGGCGAAGTCCAGATCGGACGAGCTGACCTCGGCGAACTGGTCGAGAATCCGGTAGCGGATGTGCTGCCAGTTCTGCCGCAACTGCTGTTCGATCTGCTGGGCCTGCTGCTGCTCCACTGTGGGCGTCCTTTCTAGGCTTTCTTGGCTTAAATGCCGCCAGTGAACCTACCCTCCGCACTTGATCGATTACTCACCGAATCACCTAAAGGTCCCTAGATCGTTTCCTAGCGAAGCCAGACCGCGTCTCGACTCCGCGCGGACGATGCGAAGCGGTCCGGCGCCGGCGGCGACGCCGCGGTCCGCGGGCGGTCGAGATCCGGCCCCGGCCGTCGAGAAACCGAAAAGGCCAGGTCACCGCCGCCGGTGACCTGGCCTTTCGTCGTGAGAGCGGACGACGGGAATCGAACCCGCGTAGCCAGTTTGGAAGACTGGGGCTCTACCATTGAGCTACGTCCGCGCGGACCGGTCGTCGTCTGGTCTAGACTTCATCCGGTCATCCGGGCGTAAGCGTACCCGAGTTTGGGAGTGCGTGTGTCCGGTGAGACGGGGCGTGGCGCAGTTTGGTAGCGCACCTGCTTTGGGAGCAGGGGGTCGTGGGTTCAAATCCCGCCGCCCCGACCAGTGTGTCGGATTTGTCCTATAGGTCGCAGTGGAACAGGGCCCACACGGCCTTGCCGCCGCGGGAGAGCGCGTTCCAGCCCCAGCGGTCGCTGTAGGTCTCGACGATGTACAGCCCGCGGCCGTGCTCGGAGACGAAGTCGGGTTCCTTGGGCGTGGGAACCCCGTCGCTGGGGTCGGATACCGCGAGCAGCACGTGGTCGAACCTGCGCATGAGGATCAGCGTGATGGGGTGCTCGCCGTAGGCGCCGGGGTGGCTGAGGTAGCGGACCGCGTTGGTCACCAGTTCGGAGACCACGAGGGCGGCGTCGTCGCAGAGCCGGTCGAGACCCCATCGGGCGAGGGCGGTTCGGGTGACGTCCCTGGCCGTCTTGACCGAGTCGGCCTGGGGGCGTAGAGCGCAGGTGGTGGCGCCGGCGTGTAACGGCCTCTCCAGCAGGACGTCGAGATCGAAATCGCGGGTCACCTCCAGGAATCGGGCTGTGGCCACCGGCTCTTCCACCATCCTGGCGATACCTCCCGCTGTCCTCTGCATTGCCCGCGCTGCTCGCCTCTTATGGTCGGCCGTGCACCATTAGCCCAAATTGCGCACTGGACCATCATCCGCCACGGCTCGTGCGTCTGCAAGACCCAAATGCACGTGCAGCTGACACGTGCAAACGCATGGGCCAGATGTGGCGTGTGCGAAAGCCTTGGATAAGGAGTGACCGAAACGCGGGGCTCCTGGCCTGCGCTAGAAAAAGATGAAAACGGACATCGGCGTCAGACCTTGTCAGCAGCGCGAGAAGTGGTGAGACTGTGTTGGCTGGACCGAGTAGTGGTTGGCTGGACCGAGCGGATAAGGAGGCACCGTGACACAGATCCAGCCGGGATCCGGCCCCACGGCGCTCCGTATTCTGCTGGGTTCCCAGTTGCGCCGGCTGCGCGAGAACAAGGGGCTGACCCGGGAAGAGGCCGGTCACCGGATCCGCGGTTCCGAGTCCAAGATCAGCCGGATGGAACTCGGCCGGGTCAGCTTCAAGGAACGCGACGTGTCCGACCTTCTCACCCTTTATGGGGTCGAGGACGAGGAGGCCAGGTCGGCGGTGATGGATCTGCTGGACAAGGCCAACGAACCCGGCTGGTGGCATCGGTTCAACGACCTGCTGCCCCAGTGGTTCCAGGCGTACGTCGGGCTGGAGGAGGCCGCCTCCCGCATCCGCACCTACGAGGTGCAGTTCATCCCCGGCCTGCTGCAGACCAAGGAGTACGCCCGGGCCGTGATCACCGCGGGCGCCGCCGGCATCACCGCGGAGGAGATCGCCCGCCGGGTCGACCTGCGGGTCCAGCGCCAGCAGGTGCTCGACCGCGCCGACGGCCCGTTCTTCTGGGCCGTCATCGACGAGGCGGCGCTGCGGCGTCCCATCGGCGGTGCCGAGGTGATGCGCGCCCAGTTGGAGCACCTGATCGACCTGATGCGCCAGCCGAACATCACGATTCAGGTGATGCCCTTCAGCTTCGGCGGGCACAGCGCCGAGGGCGGGGCCTTCAGCGTCCTGCGCTTCGCCGACCCCGACCTTCCCGACGTGGTGTACGTCGAGCAACTCGCCAGCGCCCTCTACCTGGACAAGAGGGAGGAGGTCGACCGGTACAGCGAGGTGATGGAGCGGCTGTGCGCCGTCAGCACCACGCCGGACGAGACGGTCGAGCTGCTCGAGAAGATCATGCGGGAGATTTGATCCTGCGTTAAAAAGCTCTGGTGACGCGTCAGTGACGTCGTCGATGACGCCAGTACCGCCCGACTGCCCTAGACTTGCGAACGGCGCTGGATACCCGCCACAGTCGATCATGCCCGGGTGGCGGATTCGATCGAGATGCACGGCACCGACGCGCCCACGATCATTCAAGGCTTGATCTAGGAGACATCCGTGAAGACCGCTGTCGAGGAGCTCAGCCCGACCCGGGTGAAGCTCACCGTCGAGGTGCCGTTCGAGGAGCTCGAGCCGAGCCTGAAGGCGGCGTACAAGAAGGTCGCGCAGCAGGTGCGCGTGCCCGGCTTCCGCCCGGGCAAGGTTCCCGCTCGGATCATCGAGCAGCGGTTCGGCCGCGCGGTGGTGCTTGAGGAGACCCTCAACGACGCTCTTCCCAAGCTGTACGGCCAGGCCGTCGACGAGACCGACGTGTTCCCGGTGAGCCAGCCGCAGATCGAGGTCACCAAGCTCGATGACGGCAAGGAGGTCGAGTTCACCGCCGAGGTGGACATCCGGCCGGCCTTCGACATCCCCGACTACGAGGGCATCGAGGTGACCGTTCCGTCCGCGGAGGTCACCGACGCCGACATCGACGCCCAACTCGACGCCCTGCGTGAACGTTTCGCCACTCTCACCGGCGTGGACAGGCCCGCGCAGAACCGCGACTTCGTGGTGATGGACCTGTCGGCCGCGATCGACGGGGAGGAGCTGGAGGAGCAGGCCGCGAGCGACGTCTCCTATGAGGTCGGCGCCGGCTCGGTGCTCCAGGGCCTCGACGACAACCTGCTCGGCATGTCCGCCGGCGAGGAGAAGACCTTCACCACCACGCTGGTCGGCGGCGAGCACGCCGACCAGGAGGCCGAGGTGACGATCAAGGTCAAGAGCGTCAAGGAGAAGGTCCTCCCCGAGCCGGACGACGAGTTCGCCCAGCTCGCCAGCGAGTTCGACACCCTTGAGGAGCTGCGCGAGAGCATCCGCGCCCAGGTGCGGCGCAGCAAGCTCATCGAGCAGGTGACGCAGGCCCGCGAGAAGGCGCTGGAGGCCGTGCTCGAGCGGATCGACATCCCGCTCCCCGACAGCGCGCTCAACGCTGAGATCGACGCCCGCAAGCACAACCTCGAGCACCAGGTCGCCGAGAGCGGCCTGAGCCGCGACGCGTTCTTCCGGCTCTACCAGACCACCGAGGAGGAGCGCTTCGGCGAGTTCGAGGAGAACTCGAAGAAGGCGCTCAAGACCGGCTTCCTTCTTGACAAGATCGTCAAGAAGGAGGAGATCGGCGTCGCCGAGCAGGAGCTCACCAACTTCGTGGTGCGCCGCGCCATGGAGATCGGCGTCGCGCCCAACACGCTCGCCAAGCACCTGGCCGAGAACGACCAGCTCCCCCTGGCCATGGTGGAGATCGCCCGGGAGAAGGCCAAGTCGGTCATCGGCGACGCGGCCAAGGTGGTGGACGAGAACGGCAACGAGGTCGACCTCAAGGCCATCTACAGCGAGCTCAGCGCCGACTCCGAGGAGCAGCTCAAGGCCGTCGGCGACGACCTCGAGGCCGACGCCGCGGCGCGGGCCGAGGCGGAGGAGTCCGGCAGCTGACGTCGCCGGAGCGGCCGCCGCGCGCCCTCGCGCGTCGTGGACGACGTGCCCGTACCGGCCCGGCGTCCTGACGGCGCGCGCCGGGCGCGGGGGCGTCACGGCCGTCCGTCGGGTTCGCGTAAAGCCCTGGACGAGCCTCCTGGACGAGCCTCCTGGACCGAAACATCCGAACCCCGTCATGTCTCCCACATGGCGGGGTTCACGCGTTGATAGGGCACCTGCGCCGTCAGCGAACAGCGGGGCCGACGGGGCATGACCGGTCGGCGAAGCGCGTTAAGGTCCAATCAAAGCCAATCGATTACGACGCATCGGAAGGTGACGCTGTGACCAGCCCGCCGACCTTCTATCAGCCCTCCGGCATGGAGCCGGAGTCCCGAGGCCGTGAGAACGGCGCGTTCCGGCTGGAAGACCAGCTTTACCAGCGGCTGCTTCGCGAGCGCATCATCGTCCTGGGCACCCAGGTCGACGACGCCATCGCCAACCGCATCTGCGCCGAGCTGCTGCTCCTGGCCGCCGACGACCCGGACCGGGACATCTGGCTCTATATCAACTCGCCCGGTGGTTCGGTCACGTCCGGCATGGCCATTTACGACATGATGGAGTACGTGCCGAACGACGTGTGCACGGTCGCCATGGGCCTGGCCGCCTCCATGGGGCAGTTCCTGCTGTGCGCCGGCGCGCGTGGCAAACGCTACGCGCTGCCGCACGCCCGGATCATGATGCACCAGCCCTCCGGCGGCATCGGCGGCACCGCGGCCGACATCGCCATCCAGGCCGAGCAGATGCTGTACGTGAAGAAGACGCTGGCGGAGCGCATCGCCGAGCACACCGGCCAGTCGCTCGAGCAGATCGAGCGCGACTCCGACCGTGACCGCTGGTTCACGGCGGAGGAGGCCCGGGACTACGGCTTCATCGACCACGTCGTGCGCAGCGCGCGGCAGGTGCCCTCGCAGGGCGCCGTCTCCTGAAGGGGTAGAACGTGACTGATCTGATCAGGCCGGGAGACATCAACGGCCGCTACATCATCCCTTCGTTCGTCGAGCGCACGACGTACGGCGTGAAGGAGATGAACCCGTACAACAAGCTGTTCGAGGACCGGATCATCTTCCTCGGCGTGCAGATCGACGACGCGTCGGCCAACGACGTCATGGCGCAGCTGCTGACGCTGGAGTCGCTCGACCCCGACCGCGACATCAGCATGTACATCAACTCGCCGGGCGGCTCGTTCACCGCGATGACGGCGATCTACGACACCATGCAGTTCGTCCGTCCGGAGATCCAGACGGTCTGCCTGGGCCAGGCCGCCTCGGCCGCGGCGATCCTGCTGGCCGGCGGCACCCCCGGCAAGCGGTTCGCGCTGCCGAACGCCCGGATGCTGATCCACCAGCCCTCGACCGAGGGCGGCGGCCAGGGGAGCGACATCGAGATCCAGGCGCGGGAGATCCTGCGCATGCGGTCCCTGATGGAGGAGATCATCGCCCGGCACTCCGGACGCTCCGCGGCCCAGGTGCGGATGGACGTCGAACGCGACAAGATCCTCACCGCGGAGGAAGCCAAGGAATATGGTCTGATCGACGACATTATTCCGAGCAGGAAGAAGCGCGCGGCCGCGATCGCTTCCTAAGATGGTCGAGAGCACCGGAACGGTGCCCAAATCGGCACGTTCTGGTGCGACTCGCCGATAGGGGGCTCACTGAGGGCCTCGGAGACGGTAACGTCGAGACTTGAGCGGGATGACTTTTCCGGACCGGGTCCGCAAGGTACGGATCGCGGACGCGACGCGGTTCCACGCAAAGGAGTATCTGGGGTGGCACGCATCGGCGACGGGGGAGACCTGCTGAAATGCTCGTTCTGTGGCAAGAGCCAGAAGCAGGTCAAGAAGCTCATCGCCGGACCCGGCGTCTACATCTGCGATGAGTGCATCGATCTCTGCAACGAGATCATCGAGGAGGAGCTCTCCGAGTCCTCCGAGCTGAAGTGGGACAACCTGCCGAAGCCGCGGGAGATCTTCGAGTTCCTCGACGCCTACGTCATCGGCCAGGACAAGGCGAAGAAGGCCCTGTCGGTGGCGGTCTACAACCACTACAAGCGGGTGCAGTCGGGTGAGCGGTCCCGGGACGACGGCGTGGAACTCGCCAAGTCCAACATCCTGCTCCTGGGCCCGACGGGCTCGGGCAAGACGTTGCTGGCCCAGACCCTGGCCAAGATGCTCAACGTCCCCTTCGCGATAGCGGACGCCACGGCGCTCACCGAGGCGGGGTACGTCGGCGAGGATGTCGAGAACATCTTGCTCAAGCTGATCCAGGCGGCCGACTACGACGTCAAGAAGGCCGAGACGGGGATCATCTACATCGACGAGGTGGACAAGATCGCTCGCAAGAGCGAGAACCCGTCGATCACCCGCGACGTCTCGGGCGAAGGCGTCCAGCAGGCCCTGCTCAAGATCCTTGAGGGCACCACGGCCTCGGTGCCGCCCCAGGGCGGCCGCAAGCACCCGCACCAGGAGTTCATCCAGATCGACACCACGAACGTGCTGTTCATCTGCGGTGGCGCCTTCGCGGGCCTGGAAAAGATCATCGAGTCCCGGGTCGGCAAGAAGGGCATCGGGTTCAACGCCATCATCCACTCCAAGACCGAGGTGGACGGCGCCGACATCTTCGCCGACGTCATGCCCGAGGACCTGCTGAAGTTCGGCATGATCCCGGAGTTCGTCGGCCGCCTGCCGGTGATCACCAGCGTGCACAACCTCGACCGCGACGCCCTGATCCAGATCCTCACCGAGCCCCGCAACGCGCTGGTCAAGCAGTATCGCCGGCTGTTCGAGCTCGACAACGTGGAGCTGGAGTTCACCGACGACGCGCTCGAGGCGATCGCCGACCAGGCGATCCTGCGCGGCACCGGCGCCCGAGGGCTGCGGGCCATCATGGAGGAGGTCCTCCTCTCGGTGATGTACGAGGTGCCCAGCCGTGAGGACGTCGCACGCGTCGTCATCACCCGGGAGGCCGTGCTGGAGCACGTCAACCCGACCCTGGTGCCCCGCGACCAGCTCAACGTCAAACAGCAGCGCACCCCACGCGAGAAGAGCGCCTGACCGCCCGCCGAACCACCGGCGACGGCGTTCGCGATCCTTCGATCCCCTCCCTACGCGCCCCCGCGAAAGGAGGGGATCGCCGTGTGAAGGGCGTCGGTGGCCGACCGCGACACCTTCGTGACCGTCCCGAGAGTTATCGAGTTCAGGCGCAGGCCATGACATCCCTAGAATTGGGTCCCGTGACCAAGCCTGAGCCGTCTACGCCTGAGCTGCCCACCCAGTACGCGCCCGCAGAGGTGGAGACCCGGAGCTACGAGCGCTGGGTAGCCGAGGGCTACTTCGGCGCCGACCCGGACAGCGGGCGGGAGCCGTACTGCATCGTCCTGCCTCCCCCCAACGTCACGGGCTCCCTGCACGTCGGGCACGCCCTCGACCACTCGATTCAGGACGCGCTGACCAGGCGGGCCCGCATGCTCGGGTTCGAGACGCTGTGGCTGCCGGGCATGGACCACGCCGGAATCGCCACGCAGAACGTCGTGGAGCGCGAGCTCGCCAAGGACGGGCTGTCCCGCCACGACCTCGGGCGCGAGGCGTTCGTGCAGCGGGTCTGGCAGTGGAAGGAGGAGTCCGGCGGGCGCATCCTGGGCCAGATGAAGAAGCTCGGCGACGGCGTCGACTGGAGCCGTGAGCGCTTCACCATGGACCCGGGCCTCTCCAGGGCCGTGCAGACGATCTTCAAGCGGCTCTTCGACGACGGTCTCATCTACCGCGCCGAGCGCATCATCAACTGGTGCCCCCGCTGCCTCACCGCCCTGTCCGACATCGAGGTCGAGCACAGCGAGGACGACGGCGAGCTCGTCTCCATCCGGTACGGCGACGGCGACGCCGCCATCGTGGTCGCCACCACCCGCGCCGAGACCATGCTCGGCGACACCGCGGTGGCCGTGCACCCCGACGACGAGCGCTACCGCCACCTGGTCGGCAGCACCGTGGAACTGCCGCTGACCGGCCGGATCATCCCGATCGTCGCCGACGAGCACGTGGACCCGAAGTTCGGCACCGGCGCGGTGAAGGTCACCCCGGCCCACGACCCCAACGACTTCGAGATCGGCAGGCGGCACTCGCTCCCCTCCATCGCGATCATGGACGAGCGCGGCGTCATCACCGCGCACGGGCCGTTCCAGGGACTCGACCGCTTCGAGGCCCGCCCGGCGGTCGTCGCCGCGCTGCGCGAGCAGGGCCGCATCGTCAAGGAGGAGCGCCCCTACAAGCACGCGGTCGGCCACTGCTCCCGGTGCAAGACCGTGGTGGAGCCGCGCCTGTCCCTGCAGTGGTTCGTCAACGTCGGGCCGCTGGCCCGCGCCGCGGGCGACGCCGTCCGCGACGGCCGTACCCGCATCCACCCGCCGGAGCTGGCCAAGCGCTACTTCGACTGGGTCGACGACATGCACGACTGGTGCATCTCCCGCCAGCTCTGGTGGGGCCACCGCATCCCCGTCTGGTACGGCCCGCAGGGCGAGGTGGTCTGCGTCGGCCCGGACGAGGAGCCGCCCCCGGGCTACGAGCAGGACCCGGACGTCCTCGACACCTGGTTCTCCTCGGGCCTGTGGCCGTTCTCCACGCTCGGCTGGCCGGACAAGACCGCCGATCTGGAGCGCTTCTATCCGACGACGGTCCTCGTCACCGGCTACGACATCCTGTTCTTCTGGGTGGCCCGGATGATGATGTTCGGGCTGTACGCGATGGACGGCGAGCCGCCGTTCCGCGCGGTGGCGCTGCACGGCATGGTGCGCGACCAGTTCGGCAAGAAGATGTCCAAGTCCTTCGGCAACGTCGTAGACCCGCTGGACTGGATCGAGCGTTACGGCGCCGACGCGACCAGGTTCACGCTGCTGCGCGGCGCGAACCCGGGCGCGGACGTGGCCATCAGCGAGGAGTGGGCGGCCGGCTCCCGCAACTTCTGCAACAAGATCTGGAACGCCACGCGGTTCGCCCTGATGAACGGCGCCACCGTCGCGGCCGAACTGCCGCCGCAGGCGGACCTCACGGCGGCGGACCGCTGGATCCTGTCCCGGCTGGGGTCGGTGATCCGCGCGGTGGACGCGGCCTTCGAGGAGTACGAGTTCGCCAAGATCTCCGACGCCCTGTACCACTTCGCCTGGGACGAGGTCTGCGACTGGTACGTGGAACTCGCCAAGATCCAGATCGCGGAGGGCGGGGCGACCGCCGAGCGTACGCGGCTGGTGCTGGGGCACGTCTTCGACGCCCTGCTGCGGCTGCTGCACCCCTTGGTGCCGTTCGTCACCGAGGAGCTGTGGCGGGCGCTCACCGGCAGGCCCTCGATCACCGTCGCGCCGTGGCCGACCGCTGACGGCCTGGCTGACGACCCGGACGCCGAAGACGAGATCGCCGCACTGCAGCACCTGGTGACCGAGGTCCGCCGCTTCCGCTCGGACCAGGGGCTCAAGCCCGGCCAGCGGGTCGCGGCCCGGCTCGACTTCGCGGACACGCGGCTCGCCGCGCACGAGAAGCCGATCCGCACGCTGCTGCGCCTGGACGAGGCGTCCCCGACGTTCGCCGCGACGGCGCGTCTGGCGGTCAACTCGGCGAGCGTGGAGATCGACACCGCCGGGGCGATCGACGTGGCGGCCGAGCGCAAGCGCCTGGAGAAGGATCTGGGGGCGGCGCGCAAGGAGGCGCAGCAGTCGGCGGCGAAACTGAGCAACGAGCAGTTCATGGCGAAGGCGCCCGAGGACGTGGTGGCGAAGGTTCGCGCCCGCGCCGCGCAGGCCGAGGCCGACATCGCCCGGCTGCAAGCGCAGCTGGCCGCGCTTCCCGCAGGCTGAGCACGAGGCCGGCGGCCGTGGACGGTCGCCGGCCATCCGCAAACAATGACAGGGTCGGCAAAACCGGCCCTGTCGCGTGTTTGAAGCTTTCCAGACACGGGAATGATGCTTCGGTTGCCGGAATGGTGCGTGGCGGGCTCGGCGGACTGCTAAAGTTAGTGCTCGCAGGACGGCGAAACGTTGGATGCGCCGAGCATCACCTCGAAAGAGGTTCGTACGCCGACTGCTCTCCCTACAGGTGATCGGCTTGCCGGATGTCTTGCCGTGGGTCGGGTTCGCTCGATTCGCCAGGAATCCGAACAGCAGGTAACTTATGGGAGCCGCTCTCCAGGGAGAGCGGAAGGGTCTGGTTCTTCCGGATCTTGGCTGGTTTGTGGCAGGTGTCCCGGTTGGGATGGTTTGCCTCGGACTGGACAGTTCTGGTAGAGTCGAACCGCTGAGGTGCGCCCCAGGTGCCAGGACCGGTTGGTGCTGGTGGTCTGGTGTACGCGTCCGTTTCTTGAGAACTCAACAGTGTGCTAAAAGCCAGTGCATGATGAATTAACCCCGTCATGCCGGGTCGACCCTTGTTCACAGGGGTTGGCCTGGGTTGATGGTTGTGGCACTCCTGTGTCTTGCGGGGGTGTCTGCTGGGATGTTCCTTCGTGGGATGTCTGACGGTTGTTTAGGCATTTTATGGAGAGTTTGATCCTGGCTCAGGACGAACG
>NZ_JBFATZ010000002.1:629232-675912 GCF_040678635.1 Thermopolyspora sp. NPDC052614 | reverse complement strand
GGCATGACGGGGTTAATTCATCATGCACTGGCTTTTAGCACACTGTTGAGTTCTCAAGAAACGGACGCGTACACCAGACCACCAGCACCAACCGGCCCTGGCACCTGGGGCGCACCTCAGCGGTTCGACTCTACCAGACCTGTCCAGTCCGGGGCAAACCACCCCAACCGGGACACCTGCCACAAACCAGCCAAGATCCGGAAGAATCAGACCTACCTCCTTGGTAGGCAACCTCTAAACATACCCCGCTCGTGACCGAAATGCGAATCGATCAACGAATCGGGATCGTTCAAGAGGTTGGCCGGACCCGACCAGCGTCGTCCCAACTTGGATCTTGATCCAGGTGGTGGGATTCGCGCCGGTCCCTGCCGACGTCCAAAACAATATCAGTTCCCCGGATGGGCTCTCGCCAATCCAGGTAACGATCGAGACGCGTCTCCCGCGCATCTGAGGGATCGATCACCGTGGGGGTAGGAGAGGACCCGTGACTGAGCAGCGGATACCCCGTGCCCTGTCGGTCCTTGTGGGCGTGGCGGCGGCGATCGTGGTGCTCGCGGGCGTTCGCGAGACCTCTTCCATCGTGGGCCCCGTCGTGCTGGCGCTGGTCCTGGTGATCGCCGTGTCCCCGGTGCGCGAATGGCTCACCCGGCGGCGGGCCCCGACCTGGGTGATCGTCGCGGTTCCCCTCGCCCTGGTCATCGTGTTCCTGCTGGGCATGGTGGCGGTGCTCACGGTGTCGGTGGCGCAGCTGGCCGCCCTCATCCCGACGTACTCCGACCAGCTCGACCGGCTCGTCGCCGACGCGCAGGCGTTGGCGACGCGGCTGGGGTATGGCAATGCGGAGATCAATCGGGCTCTGGAGTCGCTGGACCCGGGACAGTTGCTGCAACTCGCCCAGCAGTTCCTGTCCGGTCTGCTCGGGGTGCTGTCGAGTCTGTTCCTCATCGTGGTGCTGCTGCTGGCGATGAGCCTGGACGCTCCGGTGTTCGCCCGGGCCCTCGCCGGCCTCGGAGGCAATCGGCCTCGCCTGATCGAGGCGCTCACGAACTTCACTTACAGGGTCCGGCGGTACTTGATCGTCTCGACGATCTTCGGCATCATCTGCGCGGTTTTGGACATCGGCGCGCTGTATCTGCTCGGTGTGCCCCTGCCGCTGTTGTGGGGCGTTCTCGCACTGATCACGAACTACATCCCCAACATCGGCTTCATCATCGGGCTGGTGCCTCCGGCGCTGCTGGGACTCCTGGAAGGCGGGCCGCGGACGATGATCCTCGCGATCGTCGCCTACATGGCGATCAACGTGGTCATCCAGTCCTTCATTCAGCCCAAGTTCCTCGGCGACGCCGTGGGGCTCTCCACGACGGTGACGTTCCTGTCGCTCATCCTGTGGACCTTCGTGCTCGGCCCGCTGGGGGCGCTCCTGGCCATTCCGCTCAGCCTGTTCACCCGCGCGCTGCTGGTGGACAGCGATCCGGCGGCGCTATGGGCCGGAGCCCTGATCTCCGGCGAATCGCCCGCCGAGGTCGCCGGGCCTCCCGTCACGCCGGAGGCGCGAGCCGACCGTTCGGAAGCGACGCCTTCGCCGTCCGCCGATCGCGGCGCGAGCGGCACGTCTTCTCCTCTAGAGGCGGAACGTCATCCAGAGGCGAAACGGCCGGACTGATCATCGGTGCGAAAACCTTGTGATCCGGGGACCCGCGTTCACGGACGACCTTGTTCACGGCGGTCGTCCTGGCGCCGGGCGACCCCGTCGCCCCGGGCGTGGACGACCGCGGCGACGCGGGCTCAGGCAGGTCTCGGCTCGCTGACGGCGTCCGGCTCCGCCAGGTCTTTGCCGTCGTCGCGGCGTGTCCGCTCCTCCCACGCCCGGGAGCCGGCGCGCATGCGCTCCCACGGCAGGGCCGCCGCCAGGATGGGCAGCAGGATGATCGAGCTCTTCGCCCATGGCGAGTGCAGGGCCGCCCAGTCCGCGCCGATGTACTGCGTCAGATATAGGTAGCCCGCTCCCGCCCACAACGAGCAGCCGATGATCGCCGGCCAGGCGAACCTCGTGGGCCGGGCGACGAGGAACGGCATGAACCACAGCAGGTACTGCGCGCCGAGGCGGGGCGTCACGACCATGAACGCCAGCAGCAGCGCGGTGGTGAGGTCGATCGGATCGGCCTTGCGCCACAGGAACAGGACCACGAGAAGCGTGCCGTAGATCAGGTACTGGCCGATGCGGGCCAGTCCGGCGTCGAGCGTCCACTGGCCGTCGACGGCGATGGCGGTCCAGCCCCACTCGCCGACGATCGGGCGCACGTCGCCGATGATCCTGATCACCTCGGGGATCTCCGACAACGCCGTGCCCGCGCCGATCGGCAACGTCACCAGGAAGAAGATCGGCGCCACGCCGGTGGCGACGAGCGCGTACGCGCGGGCCCGGGACGCGTAGGCGTACGCGTACGCGCGGCCGAGGAGCGTGGGCGAGCCGACGCGCGGGCCGGGCGAGGTGGGCAGGGTGGGCAGGAACAGGAGCATGCCGGGCACCAGCCAGATCGGCCAGCTCTTGGCGCACAGCGCCAGGCCCATGAGCAGCCCGGCGAGGATGGCGTTGCGCACGGGCCGCTCGGTGCGGGCGTTGCGGGCCACGACGAACGCCGCCACCCCGAACACCAGCGAGACCGGCTCGACCTGCCCGTGCACGGAGGCGACGAGGACGGCCAGCGGGTTGCAGGCGTACTGGAAGGCGCGCAGCGAGGCCTTCTCGCCGCCGGCGAGCTTGCCCACCAGCGGGATCAGGATGACATCGCAGACCACGGTGACCAGCCGACCGGCCCACTCCCACGGGATGCCGGTCCACAGCAGCAGCGCGTACACGTAGGGGATCGTCGGCAGGAAGTGCCAGCCGTGATTGCCTTCAAGCACCGGATCGCGCCGGGCGAGCACCGCCTCGCCGGCCGGTTGGAAACTCTGCACGAAGTCGACCGGTTGCCAGGTGTCGAGGGCCGACATGGCCATGACCAGCACACGCAGGCCGATGCCGACGCCCAGGATCACCACCCAGGAGGGGTTCCACCCCTTTCTCTGCGCGACGAGGGCGAGCACGACACCGGTGACGAGGAGGATCCCCGTGGGAATTGCGTAGTCCATGGCCCCACTAGCCTGCCGGATCTCGGGAGCGCTCAGCCACTCGACGCCCGGATTCACAGGGACGCCCCGCCCCGGCGCCGGTCGGCGGTGAGATGAGCGGCGAGATGAGCGGCGAGATGAGCGGTGAGATGACACGCGCGTAATCCCAAGGGCGTGGTGGCTGATTTCCCAGCGATTCACTGGTATTACAAAGGGTATGTGTGTGATCACGCACTGCTGATACCGGTCGGCCCGCAAGCGGGCCTGCGCGGCGGACTTTACGGGGGGCAGTGGTCATGGCCACGGAGACTCAGGTCAAACAACTCATCGGGTGCAAGATCATAGGTATAAACGGGGAAGAGATAGGAAAGGTCGGTCAGGTCTACCTGAACGACGCGTCGAGGCAACCCGAGTGGGTGACCGTGCGCACCGGGCTGTTCGGCATGCGGGAGAGCTTCGTCCCCCTGCGCAACGCCCGGCACGTCGGCGAGGAACTGCACGTGCCGTACGACAAGAACCTGGTGAAGGACGCGCCACACCTCGACGTCGGCCAGCACCTGTCGATCGAGGAGGAGTCCCAGCTCTACCGGCACTACGGCCTCGGGCAGCCCCGGGTGCCCGCCGCTGCGCCGCCGCGGCGGCGGGGCGACGCGCTGGACGCGGTGCGCGGCGAGGGCCTGCCCGGACTGCCGGGTACGGCTGACGCGCGCCACCCGCTCGCCGGGCTCGGCCGCCCGCGGGGAACCGGCCATGTGGTGCCCGACCTGGAGGTTTACGAACCCACGCCCGGCTACGACGCGACGACGGCCGGGCACGATCCGGCGCTCCGCTATGATCCCGCGCTGGGGTACGACCCGGCGCTCGGCTACGATCCGGCCCTGAGCGACGCCCGGCCGAGCGGCGACGCCCAGGGCGAGTTGACGATCACCCGCTTCGAGGAGCGGCTGCGCATCACCAAGGAGTGCCGGGAGGCCGGGCGGGTCCGCGTCCGGCGGTACGTCGAGACCGAGGAGTCCGAGGGCACGATCCAGCTCATCCGCGAGGAGATCGTCGTCGAGCGCGAGAAGATCACCGACCCCGCCCTCGACGAGGTCCGCGAGATCGGCGAGGACGAGCAGGAGATCATCCTGCGCGAGGAGCGGCCGGTCGTCACCGCCGAGGCGTATCCGGTGGAGCGCATTCGCGTCCGCGTCAAGCAGGTTCCGGTCGAGGAGACGGTGCGCGGCGAGGTCCGCAAGGAGCGGGTCGAGGTGGACGAGGACGACGTCACCTACGCCGGCTCCCCGCGCGGCGAACGCGAAACGCCGATGATCTGATTCGTCCAGGGCGGGGTTTCCCACGGCATGACGCGGTCGGCTGCCGTCAGGCCCGCTCGGCGGACGGCGTGTCCCGCAGCGGCACGGGGCGGGGCCGTTCGCACGCGGCGGAGACGGTGACCGCCTTGCCGGTGTGCGCCGAGGCGAGCAGCGACTCCATGACGTCGAGCACATGGAACGCGAGGACGCCGCCCGCCCGGGGCTCCTCTCCCTCCGGCGTCGCCGCGAGGTCGGCGAGGCCCACACCCCGCCCGGCCTCGGTGTAGCCCGCCGTCACGGGCAGGTCCCGCCACTCCCGCTCCCCCGCCGCCGCCAGGCGGACGGGCCCGTCGAACCGGTTCGGATCCGGTACGGCGAGCGACCCCTCGTCGCCGTGCACCTCGATGCTCGGCGCCCTGGTCGCCTCGCCCTCGAAGCTCATCACCAGCGTGGACAGCGCCCCCGAGGCGTGCACGAGGACTCCGGTGACGTGGGTCTCGACCATCACCGGGATCTGCTCGCCCTTGCGCGGACCGGACGCGATGGTACGCCGGTCCCTGCCGCGGGCGGCGGCGCCGAAGACCGTCGCCACCGGGCCGAGCAGCGTCACCAGGGCCGTGATGTGGTAGGGGCCCATGTCGAACAGCGGACCGCCGCCGGGCAGGTAGTAGAAGTCGGGGTCGGGGTGCCAGCGTTCGTGCCCCGGCGTCACCATCGTCGCGGTGGCCGCCATCGGCCTGCCGATGAGGCCGTCGTCGATCGCCTTGCGCGCCGTCTGCGTGCCGGTGCCCAGCACCGTGTCCGGCGCGCACCCCAGCCGTACCCCGGCGTCCTCGGCCTCCCGCAGCACCCGCGCCGCCTCGGTCGTGGTGGCGGCGAGCGGCTTCTCGCCGTAGACGCTCTTGCCGGCCTCGATCGCCCGCAGCGCGATCTCGGCGTGGGCGGCGGGAACGGTGAGGTTGAGGACGGCGTCGACGCGCGGGTCGGCGAGCAGCTCGTCCACACCCAGCGCCTCGGCCTCCGGGTGGGAGCGTGCGGCCGTGCGCGCACGGCCGGGGTCCAGGTCGGCGACGGCCACCAGCCGCAGCTCCGGCAGGCGTTCGATGGTGCGCAGGTACTGGGCGGAGATGGCGCCGCACCCCACCATGCCGACGTTCAGCGGGCGGCCCACAGCATGCCCCTTTCGATCACGGTGCGCACGCTGTCGTGCTCCAGGACGTCGAGGCTGTGCCCGGGGGTCGTGACGAAGATCCGCCCCTTTCCCCAGCGGCGGGTCCAGATGGCCGGGGAGGTGACCTCCCGGTGCCACGGGTCCCAGGGTCGGATCTTCTGCGTCGTGGTCGCGAGCACGTCGATGTAGTCGTCGGTGAGCACCCAGTACTGCTCGGTGACGAGGTCGAAGTCCGTGATGCCGGCCGTGATGGGGTGGTCGGCCGCCTCGGGGAGCATGGTGACCGTGTACGGGACGAAGTTGTGCTCCTGGGTGCCCGCGCCCGGCGCGGCCGGATCCTTGCCGGGGTGGCAGGCGAACTGGCCGCCGATCAGGTGCAGGTAGTCGGAGGAGTTGCGGAAGGAGTCGGCGATGCCGCCGTGCCAGCCCGCCATTCCGGTGCCGGCGCGGATCGCGGCCTCCAGGCCGGACAGTTCGTCCCGCTCGATCGTGCCCATCGTGTAGCACTGCACGACGAGGTCGACGCCGGCCATGAAGTCCGCGTCCGCGTACGGGGCCGGTGAGTCCGCCCGGTGCACTTCGAACCCGTGCTTTTCCAGGTGGGGTACGAAGAGCTCGGTGGCCGCCACCGGGGCGTGCCCCTCCCAGCCGCCTCGTACCACCAGTGCCCTCCGGCCGTGTTCTCGTGGTTCTCCTGCCATCCGCGCCTGCCAATCGTGAGAGGAACCCTTGACCTGATGTCCGCCGCGAAGGTGTGGAAAACGTCCCGCTTTGAACGATTTTGTGCCTCGGCGAGCCCTCGCCGCCTCACCGTGGGCCCTCACCGTGAACGGCCGGGCGACCGCTTCCGGCGTCGGCGACCCGTCCGGATGTGCCGCCCGCCGGACGTTCCCGGTCCGGGCGGGCGCGAGACCCTCCGCTCCCAGCCTTCAAGGATTCCGCGTACGGCCCCCATGACCGTCGAACACCCCGGCCCTAAATAAGTGGCGGGCGCACACGGCCATCGTTACCGTCATATTCGTGCCGGCGAGCGAACGGAAAGTCGCTTTACCGGTGCCTGGAGCAGGGCCCGGCGATCGACCGAAAAAATCGCTTGGCATCCCGGCGGGGATAACCTACTCTAGGAAATGTCAAGACCAACCGGCGAGACCGACCACGAGGAGCAGGCGATGCGCGCGTACGAAGCCGCCTGGCACGCGTCCGAGCGACGCGAGCCCGGTCTGCGGCGCGTCCGCTGTGGTGGCGGGCTCGCGCCCCCGGTGGCATCCGTGTAGTCACTCCGCGCACGGAAGCCGCCCCGGGAACCACCCGACGGGCGGCTTCGTCGTTCCGGAGATTATTTCCACCTTTCACCACGCGATATGGGTGTGCGCCAACGGCCGGCGACCGGTCTCCAAAACCGGCGTATGTGGGTTCGAATCCTACCGCCCATGCGAACGCCCCTTCACGCCTTCGGGCGGAATCGACGGGCATGCTGTTTTGACAACTCCACAGTGGAAGACACGTATTTTCCGAGCTTTTCGGAACGCTGCCTTTCCTACTCGGATACCCGCTCGCGCTACCTGGCGGGGCCCGCCCGCCGGCCACCGCGGGCGGGCGGCAGAGCCCGTGGGCCGTCCCTTGCGGACGGCCGCGACGGGCACATCCTCGGGCTGATGGTGAAACGGGATCACGCCTGCCTTGCAAGCAGGAGTTCAGGGTTCGATTCCCTGTTGGTCCACGAGGCGTCTCACGCGCGGCGACGGGGCCGCGCGATCCACCGGGTGTGGGGCAGCTTGGTCAGCCCGTCTGCCTTGGGAGCAGAAGATCGCAGGTTCGAATCCTGCCACCTGGACGCGAGACGCCTTGAACACGCCGCAGAAGCCGAAGTGGTAAGGCGGCTGGCTTCCACCCAGTCGGACGGGGTTCGACTCCCCGCTGCGGCTCTGCCCTGAAAGAAGAGGGCACCGGGAAGGGCGGCCGAACCGGACGAGGCCGGGACGCGACGAGCGGTCCGGCGTACGCGAGGTGCGGGAAGCCATCCTGGTCGAACAGGTCCGGTACTCGGCGGCGGGAGTGGCGACCCCCGCCCGGTTCGCGGTCCGCTCGCGTCCGTACGGCCCACGCCATCCGGCCGGACGCGCGGCCTGGGCATCGACGCCCAGGCCCCCGTGGGTGAAGTGTCACCGGCTGCACGCGACCACGCCACGGTCGTAGAGCGGGTTCGAGTCCCGCCACCCACTCGCCGCTCTGGCCCAACTGGCAGAGGCGCCGCGTTCAGGGCGCGGAGGTTCCGGGTTCGAATCCCGGGGGCGGCACGTGGCACATCGCCGGGAAGGCGTCCGGTTGGTCGAGGAGCGCCGTTGGAAGCGGCGTACGCGGCGGGAACGCCGTGGCCGGGTTCGAATCCCGGGCCTTCCGCTCAGGTCGCGACCGGGCAGGACCGATCATGAAAAGCCCCGAACGTGCGCCCGAACGGCGGGCGGTGCCGCGGACAGCAGGTTCAGTCACGCCCCAAGCCCCGTTGGTCCATTGGCAGGACGCCAGCCTCTCGATCTGGAGACGACCGGTTCGATTCCGGTACGGGGTACGCGCGCCGCCGGTCACGGCGGCCCACGGCGGCGGCTCGCTCTCGGCGAGCCGTACGACGCCGTACGACATGGCTCGTTGGTCTAGGCAGGTCCAGGACGCCTGGTTCTCACCCAGGAGGACATCGGTTCAAATCCGATACGAGCTACTTCACAACCTTCGCCCCGTTGGTCTAGCGGCTAGGACGTCAGGTTTTCACCCTGAAGACGACCGGTTCGATTCCGGTACGGGATACGCGCGCCGCCGGTCACGGCGGTCCCCGGCGGAGCTGAGCGGTTCGGTCGCTGAGGGCAGGGCGTACAACTCCTCGACGTTGACATATTGACCGCAGGTCAGTATTAATGACCTGAAGTCAAAAACGTCGCACCCCCGAAGGAGCCTCCGATGTCCCAGGCGATTGAGAGCGAGGCCTCTGGTCTCCACCTGGTGAGCCGATTGCTCGACCCGGCATCGAGGCCCGACCCGTACCCGATCTACGCCGAGTTCCGCGCGCGTGGCCCGGTCTGGGTCGAGGAGATCAACGCGCTGGTGGTGACCGGTTACCGCGACTGCGAGACATTGCTGCGCGATCCGCGGCTCAGCTCCGAGCGCTGGCGGCACTTCGACGACGAGCGGCCGGCGGACCCCTACCCGGCGGACGCCCCGTCCTCGGTCAGGCAGCCCTGGTTCCTGTCCATGGACCCCCCGGACCACACCCGGCTGCGCCGCCTGGTCAGCAGCGCGTTCACGGCCCGTGCCGTCGCCGGGATGGAGGGCTCCATCGCGAAGCTGGTCGACGAGCTGCTGGACGGCGTGCGGGAGGGCGAGGCGTTCGACGTGCTGTCCGGGCTCGCCTACCCGTTGCCGGTGGCGGTCATCTGCCGCATGCTCGGCATCCCACCGGGCGACGAGCGGCTGTTCCACCGGTGGTCGTCCGAGCTCACCCGGCTGGTCGACGGCTTCACCGACCCCGACAAGGGCGAGCCCGCGTGGATACCCGGCATGGTCGAGATGCACCGGTACGTCAACGAGCTGGTCGCCGAACGGCGCAGGAGCCCGCGCGGCGACGACCTCATCTCCGACCTGCTGGCCGCCGAGGACGGCGGCGACGTACTCGGGCACGACGAACTGGTCTCCACGATTGTGCTGCTGCTGGTGGCGGGACACGAGACGACGGTCAACCTGATCGCCAACGGCGTCCTCGCCCTGCTGCGCCATCCCGAGCACCTTGCCGCGCTGCGCGCCGATCCCGGTCTCGCGCCCGCCGTCGTGGAGGAGGTCCTGCGCTACGACCCGCCCGTTCAGCTCACCGCCCGCGTCGCGCTGGAGGGCATGCGGGTCGGGACGGTGGAGGTGCCCAGGGGCGCCCTGGTCATCCTGCTGCTGGCCGCGGCCCATCGCGATCCGGAGGCCAACCCGGAGCCCGGCGTGTTCGCCCCGGACCGTGCACAGGTCCGGCACCTCGCCTTCGGCTTCGGGTCGCACTTCTGCCTCGGCGCGCCGCTGGCCAGGCTCGAAGGACGGCTGGCCCTGGCCGCGTTCGCCCGGCGGGTGCAGTCGCCCGTGCTCGCCGCCGAGCCGCCGTACCGGGAGCACATCAACCTGCGCGGCGTCAGCGAGCTTCTCGTCGCGCACACGGGAGTGACCAGGTGAGCAGGGGCCCGCGAAGGCGCGGGCATGTCCACTAATCTGGGGCGGTGGCCACCTCCAGGAGCCGCCGCCGGCTCTCGCCCGAAGCCAGGCGCGGCGAACTCATCGACGCCGCCATCCGGCTTCTGGAGTCCGGCAAGGACGTGACCAACTGGGTCCAGGCCGTCACCGCCGAGGCCGACGCCGCCAAAGGCACGTTCTACGTCTACTTCTCCTCCTGGGACGACATGCTCGCCGCGGTACGCGACCGCGTGCTGCGCGACTACGTGGAGCGCTTCGACCGGATCGCCGAGACGACCGAGCCGACCGACTGGTGGGCCACCCTCGACGCCGAGTGCGCGGCGGTCATCGAGCTGATCGCCCGGCCGGGCGGTCTGCACGCCGCCCTCTTCCACCCCGGTCCCGTGCATGTGTCCGAGAACGAAGGACTGCGGGCCGCTATCGACGCCAGCGCCAGGGTACTGCGCCGCGGCATGGACGAAGGGGCGTTCCGCCAGGTCGATCCGCACACCACGGCCACGATCCTGTTCGCCGCCCTGCACAGCGCGGGTGATGCGATCGGCGCGGGTGAGCGGCCGGAGCGGTGGCTGGAGGCCGTCCGCGACCTGACCCGCCGCTGGCTCGGCCCGCCCCCGCAGTAGCGCTGACGCCCGAGTACGCGCGGGATGCGGGCGCGTCCCGCGCGGTCGGAACACGAGGCGGGTTCGCAGTGGCACCGTTTCGACCTCCTCGCCCGGGACGAGATCGCCGGTCCCGGATGCTCGTGTAGCTCAATCGGACGAGCGTCACCCCGTCACGGTGAGAGGTGCGGGTTCGAGTCCCGTCACGAGTGCGGAGCCGTGCCGGCTCCCAAGGCCCCATAGCTCAATGGAGAGAGCGCCGGTTTACGGAACCGGGTCCGGTGCGGGTTCGAATCCTGCTGGGGCTGCCACGACACGACGAACGGCCCATAGCTCAGATGGAAGAGCGCCGGTCTTACAAACCGGATGTCGCGGGTTCGAATCCTGCTGGGCCGACCGTGGATGATCCCGAAGTGGTCGAGGGGCCGGATTGTGGTTCCGGTGGCGTATGCCGAGCGGGTTCGAGTCCCGTCATCCACCCCGGGTGAGAGGCGACTGCCGGATGGTCGCACCGGTCTGTAAAACCGGAGCCCTTCGGGGCCGTCGCAGGTTCGACTCCTGCCTTGCCCACCCACCCCTAGCCCACCCATTTTGTCCACAGCGGACGGCCGCACGATCGCCATGCGCCGCCGTCCGTCACGCGGCCGTCTCTGGCCGTCTTGGCGCGGTTCGCCGGTGCGGGGGCGGGCCTGCAAAGCCCGCAAAGGAGGGTTCGACTCCCTCCCGCGTCTCCACGCCCCTCGGCAATGGATGTGCAGCCGGGTCTCCGAAGCCCGGCCTCCCGGTTCGATTCCGGGCGGGGGGACTGTCAACGGACACGCCGAGATGTCTTCCACTGTGCGAGGTGATCGGGTGCGCTCGGACGGGCCACCCGCGTCCGCCGATGAAACCGAGTGGAAAGCGATGACATGGCACGGATAACGTGGAGTTTCCTCATCGTCATCATTTGTGCCATCGGAAACGGTGAAGCATGTTCTTCGGCATCAACAACCTGTGGACCTACGTCATCGGCGCGTTCTTGATCATCTTGTTGCCGGGGCCCAACTCCCTGTTCGTGCTGGCGACCGCCGCGCGGAACGGGGTGCGGCAGGGGTATCGCGCCGCCGCCGGGGTCTTCGTCGGGGATACGGTGCTGATGGTGCTGTCGGCGGCGGGGGTCGCCTCGCTGCTGAAGTCGAACGCGGTCCTGTTCGCGATCGTCAAGTACGCGGGTGCGGCGTACCTGGCCTGGATCGGCCTGCAGATGCTGCGCTCGGCGTGGCGGGCCTGGCGGGCGCCCGCGGCCGAGGCGGCGACGGAGGTTGCGGCCGGTTCCGCGGAGGCGTCCGGGCGAGCGCTCGCCGACGCCGGCGAGAAGGAGGCGGGCGGGGATCCGTTCCGCAAGGCGCTCATGGTGAGCCTGCTGAACCCCAAGGCGATCCTGTTCTTCGTGTCGTTCTTCATCCAGTTCGTGGATCCGGCGTACGGCGCGCCCGCGCTGTCGTTCCTGATCCTGGGGGCGATCTGCCAGTTCTTCAGCGTGGCGTACCTGAGCGTGCTGATCTTCAGCGGCACGTTCCTGGCGACGCAGTTCCGGCGGCGGCGCAAGCTGTCGGCGGGGATGACGTCCACGGTGGGGGCGCTGTTCCTGGGGTTCGGCGCGAAGCTGGCCACCGCCACCCTGGGCTGATCACTCACCACGTCGAGTGTGGATAATTACCGTTTAGCGCTGCCAATTGTGGCCAAACCGTGATGGTAGACGGTCTTCTGTCGTAAGGTAACGGAGGCACGTCGCCCGTGAGCCGCGTTTGCCACTTTTGATAATCCAGCATCGGGGTAGGCGACGAAGCCTTAGCGTCGGTCCTCCGTCGTCTCGTTGGAGCAGCAGCACTATGAGCCACCCGTCCTTCGCCCTTCCTCGGATGACCGCGCTGATCAAGCAGGCCACCCCCCGGCTGCTGGAAGGCGTGGTGGCGCCGCTGGCGGTCTTCTACACGGCCTTCGCGGTGCTGGGGCTGACCGGCGGTCTGGTCGCGGTGCTGGCGTGGGTGTACGGGGGCATCGGGTGGCGGCTGATCCGGCGCAGGCCGGTGCCCGGCACGATGCTGGTCGCCGCGATGGCGATCACGGCGCGGTCCGCGTTCGGCTGGTGGACGGGCAGCCACGTCGTCTACTTCATCCAGCCCGAGCTGGGCACCATCTGCATCGCGATGGCCTTCCTCGCCTCGGTACGGCTGCGCCGCCCGCTGGTCGAGCGGCTCACGCTCGACTACATCCACCTTCCGGCGTTCGTCCTGCGGCACGAGCGGGTGCGCCGGTTCTTCGCGCGGATCACGTTGCTGTGGGCCTTCGTGCTGCTGGTCAACTCGACGATGAGCATCTGGCTGCTGCTGCACGAGTCGGTCGGCACCTACCTGCTGGTCCGCACCAGCGCCGTCGCCGTGGTGAGCACCCTGGCCGTCACCTTCTCGGTCATCGCCTTCCGCCGCGTGCTGCGCCGCCTGCACGCCGAGACTCCGCCCCCGAAGGCCCTGGCGCCCGCCGCGTAGTGCGGGTGTCCGCGAACCTTCAGCCGACCGGACGCCGTCCCTATGGCGCCGGTCGGCACCGTGTATCCGCGCCCCGCTGCGGTGCCTTGGGAACAATGACCCGGCGAAGCGATGTGGTCGCCGCACTGGCTGCGGTATGACCGCAGCCGTCATCGCAGGCGGTCATCACGGATCATCATCGCAGGCCGTGATCGCGGGCCGTCACCTCGGGGCGGA
Organism: Thermopolyspora sp. NPDC052614; assembly: GCF_040678635.1. Classification (NCBI taxonomy): domain Bacteria; kingdom Bacillati; phylum Actinomycetota; class Actinomycetes; order Streptosporangiales; family Streptosporangiaceae; genus Thermopolyspora; species Thermopolyspora sp. NPDC052614. The sequence continues at coordinate 662,774 of NZ_JBFATZ010000002.1, read as the reverse complement.
GCGGGTGCCGCCGAGCAGCGCGATGACGTGGTCGGCGGCCTCCTCCAGGGTGCGGGACGCCCCGGCGCGGGTGGCGCGGGACAGCTCCGCCTCGGTGAGGCGGGCGCGGACCGCGTCGAGGGCCTGCGTCATGCGGCCCGCCTCGGCCCCGTACGGCTCCGCGGGCGCGGCCCGGCCCAGGGTCGCGGCCAGCGCCGCCGCCTCGTGGTCGCGTGCCGTACGGGCGAGCAGGGGCACCAGGTTGCGCAGGGCGGTGACGAGCAGGGTGCGGTTGCCGAGCCGCCGCCACCGCAGGATCGCCTCGCGGAACAGCTCCGTCGCGGGTGCGGGCGGCCCGTGCCGGCCGCGCAACGCCACCCGGGCGCTGAGCGCCAGGCAGGCGACGAACGGGTTGCCGACCCGGGTGGCGACGTCCTCGGCCTCGACCAGGGCGGCGTCGGCGTCGCCGGGCCGCAGGTCGGCGAGCACCTCGCCCTCGGTGAAGCGGGTGAAGCAGATGGCGGTGGGGTTTCCCGACCGGGCCGCCAGGTCCGCCGCCGCCACCGCCAGGGCGTGGGCCGCGGCGTCGTCGCCCGCGTAGGAGTGCGCCAGCGCCTGGTTGCCCATGCCGATGGCGCGCTCGACCGGATCGTCGCCGGCGAGACGGGTCTGGGCGCTCGACGCCGCGAGGGCGGCGTCGAGGTCGCCGCGCACGAGCATCACGTCGCTCAGCGCCTCCAGGGCGGTGGCGGCGCGCGGGGAATCGTCCCCTCCCCCGGCCTCCACACCGCGCCGGGCCAGCTCAAGCGCGCGGTCGAGGCGGCCGTCGACGTACGCCGCGCCCGCCGCGGCGGCGTACGCCCGGGCGATCCGCGGGTGCCCGGCCACGGCGGCGTCGGTGGCGGCGGCCTCGACGACGGCGCTCCCCCAGCCGAGGATGTCGGTACGCACCCGCCAGTAGCCGTATCGGGCGAGGGCGGCGGCGAGCCGTACCATCAGGTCGGCGTCCGCGGCGTCGCGCGCCCAGGTCCAGGCGGCGCGCAGGTCGTCCATGCGCTCGTCGATCGCGCGCACCCAGTCGAGTTCGTCCCGCCCGGTCAGGCCCCGCTCGGCGCGCTCGGCGAAACGGGCCATCATCTCCGCGTGCCGCCGCCGGATCCGCCGCGCCTCCTCCGGGGCCAGGCGGGCGGCGGCGTACGCGCGCAGCGTCTCCAGCATCCGGTAGCGGCCCACCCCCGCGTCGCCGGGCCGGGTCAGCATCGACCGGTCGACGAGCCGCGCCATCAGGTCGGCGACCCGCTCGCGCGGCACGAGGCACGGATCCGCTGCGCCGTCGGGCGCGTCGTCGACGGCGACGGTCTCGGCGGCGGACAGGTCGAAGGCGGACGCGAACACCGACAGGCGCAGGAACAGGCGCTGCTCGGCCGGGCCGAGCATGTCGAAGGACCAGCAGACGACGGCGTCCAGGGTGCGGTGCCGGTCCTCGCCGTGGCCGCGGCGCAGCAGGGAGAAGCGGGCGTCGAGGCGGGCGGCGAGGTCGTCGGCGGTGAGGGTGCCGATGCGGGCGGCGGCCAGCTCGATCGCGAGCGGGAGGTGGTCGAGGGCGCGGCAGATCAGCTCGATGGTACGCAGGGACTGCGGCTCCGGGGCGTACCCGGCGAGCGGCACGCGGTCGCGGAACAGCTCGACCGCCTGGTCCTCGCGCAGCGGCGGCACGTCGATGACCCGCTCGCCGGGCAGGCCGAGGCGTTCCCGGCTGGTGGCGACGACGCGCAGCGCGGACCGGGTGGTCAGCAGGCGTTCGGCGACGGCGGCGGAGGAGGCGAGCACGTGCTCGCAGTTGTCCAGGACGAGGGTGCCCTCGGCCGCGGCGGCCCAGCCGTACAGGGCGTCGGCGATGGTGCCGCCGGGCTGCTGCGTCAGTCCGGCGGCCTCGGCGACGGCGCGCACGACCGCGTCGGGGTCGGCGCCCGGGGGCAGGGGGGCGAGGTCGGCCCACCAGGTGGCCCGGCAGGCGTGCTCGGCGAGCCGGGTCTTGCCGACGCCGCCGGGGCCGACCAGGGTGATGAGCCGCTCCTGCGCGAGGGACTTGCGCAGCATGCGCGATTCCTCGTCGCGCCCGATGAAGGAGGTGGGCCGGGCGGGGACGCGCGGCCCGCGCCGGGCGCCGCCGGTCAGGGGGGCCTGGGCGAGTTCGCCGCGCAGCACCCGCTGGTGCAGCGCGCGCAGCTCGGGTGAGGGGTCGAGGCCGAGGTCCTCGCGCAGGCGGTCGCGGTGCCGGGCGCAGGCGGCCAGGGCCTCGGGGGTACGGCCCGCCCGCGCGAGCGCGGTGACCAGCAGCAGGACGGCGCGTTCCCGCCACGGCTCGGCGACGGTGAGCGCCTCCAGGTCGGCGGCGGCGGAGGCCGTGTCGCCGAGGTCGAGCAGGGCGGCGGCGCGCTCCTCGCGGGCGCTCAGCCACAGCTCGGTGAGCCGCGCCGCCTCGGCCTGGGCGTACGGGAAGCCGAATTCGGCGAGCGCGGGGCCGCGCCACAGCCCGAGCGCCTCCTCCAGCAGGGCCAGGCGGTCGCCGGCGGCGACGCCGCGCTCGGCGGCGCGGGCGATCAGAGCGCCGAAGCGCGTCGCGTCCACCGCGTCGGGCGGCAGGTCGAGGAGGTAGCCGGGCGGGCGGGTGAGCACGCCGTCCGCGCCCAGCGCCTGGCGCAGGCGGGCCATGTAGGTCTGCAGGGCGTTGCGGGCGTCGCGGGGCGGTTCGTCGCCGAACACCTCGTCCACCAGCCGGTCGAAGGGCACCACCGTGCCCGCGCGCAGCGTCAGCGCGGCGAGCAGCGCGCGCTGGCGCTCGCCGCGCACCTCGATCGGCCGTCCGTCGCGGCTGACGACCAGGGGTCCCAGAATTCCCAGCTCCACAAGGCGACTGTGCTTCGCGGTCGCCCGCCGATCCACGCACAAATACCCATAGGCGCATAGCAGCGGAGCTTGGCGTACAAAACGCGTACAACGGGGGCGGCGGACCAGGGCGGCCTGCGCGGGGGCGCGCTCGCGACACGTGCTCCACGGCTCCGCTCTCACTTGTCTCACTCGCGTCCGCGAGAGGGCACCAGTGCTCGGCGGAGTGCCGCCGTGTGAGAGGCACCGATGGTGCCTGGTCGGTCAGCACCGTGAAGGCCTTCCGCGTGAAGGTGCACCACCCCATCGCGCAGGAGGAGCCGGAGGTCCCGGCGGGGCGCCCTCCGACCGATCGCGTTCTTCGTGGCGAGCACCACGAACGGCCTCGGCGGCGGATGCCTACGGCCCGCGCCTCGCGCCGGGAGGCCGACCGCGCCCGGCGCACACGGCGAGCGCGGCCCGCCGCCGGAACGTGGGTCGGCGATGGAAGGTGACCACAGCGGCCGAACGGCGCGTCGTCCCCGCGTGCGGGCGGTTTCGGCAGGCGTACAACGCGCTGTACGCGGCGTGAAGGCGGCCTTTGCGACGCTCGGCGCGAACGCCGGGCGACAGGTCCGGCTTTGGCGCGGGTTCGCCGGATACGCGTGGAGATGGCGTCTCGGCGGCCCGCTGAGTGAAGCAAGGAGATGCGAGATGACCGTCACCGATCCCCGCGAAGCGTTCGCGGACAAGCTGATCAGCGATCTCACCACGTCGCTTGAGACGTTCAGTGTGTTCCTCGGCCTCGAACTCGGCCTGTACGCGGCGATCGCCGAGCACGGGTCGGCGAACGAGACGGAGCTGGCCGCGCGGGCCGGGATCGCCCGCCGGTACGCCCGGGAGTGGCTGGAGCAGCAGACGTCGGCGGGCTACCTGCTGTGCGACGAGGTGTCCGCCCCGGCGCAGGAGCGGCGTTACCGCCTGGCCGAGGGCCACGCCGAGGTGCTGCTCGACGGCGACAGCCCGTTCCACGCCGCGCCCGGGATCGTGATGCTGGCCGGGATCGCGAAGGTGCTGCCGGACCTGCTGGCCGCCTACCGCACCGGCGGCGGCGTGCCGTACCACGCCTTCGGGCGGCACATCCGGCACGGGATCGCGCACTTCAACCGGCCAGCGTTCCTGCACGAGTACACCGCGAGCTGGCTGCCGGCGATGCCCGAGGTGGACGCGCGGCTGCGGGCCAACCCGCCGGCGCGGGTGCTCGACCTGGGCTGCGGGCTGGGGAACTCGTCGATCGTGCTGGCCCAGGCGTACCCGCGGGTGCGGGTGCTGGGCGTGGACCTGGACGAGGAGTCGGTCGCCGAGGCGCGTGAGGCGGCGGCGAAGGAGGGCGTGGCCGACCGGGTGTCGTTCGTCGTCGGGGACGCGGCGGCGCCGCGCGAGGGCGAGACGTACGACCTGGTGACCGTGTTCGAGGCGCTGCACGACATGGGCGACCCGGTGGGGACGCTGCGGGCGGCCCGGTCGGTGCTCGCCGAGGGGGGCTCGGTGCTGATCGCGGACGAGCGCGTCGCCGACGAGCTGACCCCGGAGGCGGATCTGCTGGAGCGCATGCAGTTCGGGTTCAGCGTGCTGCACTGCCTGCCCGCGACGATGGCGGAGAAACCGGTGGAGGCGGCGGGCACGATCCTGCGCGCCCCGACCGTGCGGCGCTGGGCCGAGGAGGCGGGGTTCACGGGCTTCGAGCTGGTGCCGATCGACTTCCCGTTCTGGCGTTTCTACCGCCTGTCGGGGTGAATTCCTGAGTCTCCCCTAGGGGATCCGGGGGCACGGGCATGGGCGAATCCGGGTGATCCCGAATGGTCGCGGCGGTTCCGGCGGCGGCACAGTGAGGTGAAGCCGCCGGGATGGCGCCTCCCGGTCCGACATCGTCATCGATCTGACCGGAGTGCAGCCATGTCCCAGGCCATTCTCGACTTTCTGGAACAGGCGATCACCTCGCCGTGGGTGTACGCCGCCATCGCGCTGGTGGCGGCGGTGGACGCGTTCTTCCCCGTGGTGCCCAGCGAGACCGCGGTGATCACGGCCGGTGTTTTCGCGGCCTCGACGGGCGTGCCGAACGTTCCGCTGGTCATCGCCGCCGCGACCGTGGGGGCGTTCGCCGGCGACCACGTGGCGTACCTGCTCGGCAGATCGTCGATCGGGCGGCTGCGCGACCGGCGTGGGGCGCGGCCGGTGTTCGACTGGGCGGGCCGGGCGCTGCGCGAGCGCGGCGGGCTGGTGCTGGTGATCGCCCGGTACATTCCGGGCGCGCGCACGGCCACCACGGTCACGGCGGGGGCGGTGGGCTACTCGCGGCGGCGTTTCGCGTTCTTCGACGCGATCGCGGCGACCTCCTGGGGCTGCTACGCCACGATGATCGGCTATGTGGGCGGGGCGGCGTTCGAGCAGGATCCGCTCGGGGGGCTGCTGCTCGGGTTCTGCATCGCGATCGGGGTGACGGTCGTGGTGGAGGTGGTTCGGTACGTCCGGCGACGCCGGGCCGGGGGCGAGGCGGCCGGGTCGGGCGCGGGGGCGGAGTTCGCGGCCGAGCCGTGAGCGCCGGGCACGGGGAGCGCGGGAGGTAGTGAGCGCGGGGAGCCGCATGGACAATTAGGGGCGAATCTCTACCAATGGGAGGAAAAGGATGGGATGCGCCCTTGTCACCGGTGCCTCGCGCGGGCTCGGCGCCGTCATCGCCGAACGGCTGGCGGCGGACGGCCGGACCGTCGTGGTGAACTACGCCCACGACTCCGCGGGGGCCGCCGCCGTGGCCGAGCGCATCGCCTCCCGGGGACATTCCGCCCATGTCGCCCAGTTCGACGTGACCGACGAGGAGTCGGTACGCCAGGGCATCGACGAGATCCGGCGGAACGCCGGGCCGATCGACGTGGTGGTGAACAACGCGACGGGCCCGCAGCCCGAGATCCCCCTGGAGAAGCAGACCTGGCAGGACCACCTCGACCAGCTCCGCTTCTTCGTCAAGGCGCCGCTGCTGATCCTGCAGGCCGTGCTGCCCGACATGCGCGCGGCGGGCTCCGGCGTCATCATCAACGTCGGCAGCGAGGTCACCGACCTCGGCAACGCCGAATTCGGCCACTACGTCTCGGCCAAGGCCGCCATGCACGGCCTCACCCGCTCCTGGGCCAGGGAGCTCGGGCCGCTGGGCATCACCGTCAACACCGTGGAGCCCGGCTGGATCCCGGTCGAACGGCACGCCGGAGCCGACGTGACCGCCTACCGGGAGGGCGTCCTGCTCGGCCACATGGGCGAGCCCATCGACGTGGCGGAGGCCGTCGCGTTCCTCGCCTCCCCCGGCGCCCGGTTCATCACCGGGCAGCGGCTGGCCGTCAACGGCGGCAAGACCATGACCTGACCCCGCTGGCCTCCGGCCTGACGGCCCGGCCTCAGCTGGAGGCACGGATGCGGGGGGCCGCCGGCCGGCCCGTGGCTTCAGCTACCGGCCAGCGGCAGGGGGTGGCTCGACGGTGAGCGTGGTCAGGCCGTGGGGTGGCGGGCCGAGGTCTCGGGTCCGGTCGGGGATCCGGCCGAGGGGCCGGTGACGGGCTCGGCGTGCAGGTCGATGTCGCGGGTCTCCGGTGCAATGGCGAGGCCGGCGACGGTGATCAGGAGGGCGGCGACCACGTACAGGCCGATGGCGAGGGTGGTGCCGAAGGCGTCGAGCAGGGAGAGCGCGATGATCGGGGCGAGCGCGCCGCCCAGGATGCCGGCCACCTGGTAGCCCATCGAGGCGCCGCTGTAGCGCAGGCGGGTGCTGAACAGTTCGGCGATGAACGCGGCCTGCGGGCCGTACATGGCGGCGTGGAACAGCAGGGCGACGACGGTCGCGAGGACGATCAGGGCGGTGGAGCGGGTGTCGAGCAGCGGGAAGAAGACGAACACCCAGACCCCGGCGCCGACGGCTCCGGCCAGGTAGACCGGGCGTCGGCCGTACCGGTCGGACAGGGCGCCGAACAGCGGGATCAGCACGAGCTGCAGGGCCGAGCCGATGAGGACCGCGTTGAGGCCGACGGTGCGGTCCAGGCCGAGGGTGCCGGTGATGTAGGTCAGGATGTACAGGGTGAAGGTGTAGAAGACCACGTCGGTGCCGATGCGGGCCGCCATCGCCGACAGCAGCGAGCGCGGATGCGTCATGATCACTTCCAGGATCGGCACGCGTGCTTTCCGGTTCGCCTGCTCGACCTCGGCGAACAGGGGCGACTCGGCGATGGTCACCCGGATCCAGAGCCCGACCAGGACCAGCGCGCCCGACAGCAGGAACGGCACGCGCCAGCCCCAGGACAGGAACGCCTCCTCGGCCATCGTCGCGGAGAGCACGCCGAGGACCCCGGCGGCGAGCAGGTTGCCGGCCGGCACTCCCACCTGCGGCCAGCTCGCGTTCAGCCCACGTCGATCGGCGCCCCCGTGCTCGATCGACATCAGGACCGCGCCGCCCCACTCGCCGCCGAGGCCGATCCCCTGCAGGAAGCGCAGCGTGACCAGCAGGATCGGCGCGGCGACGCCGATCGCCTCGTAGGTGGGCAGCACGCCGACGAGGAACGTGGCGATGCCCATCAGCAGCAGGGTGATCACGAGCACGCCCTTGCGGCCGACGCGGTCGCCGAAGTGGCCGAAGACGACGCCGCCGAGGGGGCGGGCCACGAATCCCACGGCGGTGGTGGCGAAGGCGAGCAGGGTGCCGACGAGCGGCTCGAAGTCGGGGAAGAACAGCTTGTTGAACACCAGCGCGGCGGCGGATCCGTAGAGGAAGAAGTCGTACCACTCCAGGGATGTGCCGATCAGGCTGGCGGCGATCACGCGTATGGGGGAACCGGTGGGCGGTGCCGGGCTGGGGGATGTACTCATCGGCGTTCCTTTCGTGGGTTCGTGATCCTTTTCGCCGTCGTAGGGTCCTCTCGCGGTGGTATTACGAGTCAACATAAGGATTGTTCAACGATCCTTCAAGGCTATTGTGTGATAACTTTTCGTCATACGGTCGGGAGGGGATACGTGAGCACACCGTCGCTGGCCGATCTGGAGCGTGATCGCGCGCTGCTCGGTCGCAGCAGTACGGCGGAGCGCGTCGCCGAGATCCTGCGTGAAAGGATCACCGAGGGTTTCTTCTCCCCAGGTCAGCGGCTGTCGGAGGAGGCGATCGGCGGCGCGCTGCGGGTGTCGCGCAATACGTTGCGCGAGGCGTTCCGGCTGCTGGTGCACGAGCGGCTGCTGGTGCACGAGCTGAACCGCGGCGTCTTCGTACGCACCCTGACCGCCGACGAGGTGGCCGACATCTACCAGCTGCGGCGGGTGATCGAGTGCGCGGCCGTGCGCCACGCCCGGCACATCCCGCCGGCGGTGCTGGACGATCTGCGCCAGGCGCACGCCGACGGCCGGGAGTCGGCCGAGCGCGGGGACTGGCACGCGGTCGGCACCGCCAACATGCGCTTCCACCGCGCGCTCGTCACGTTGAGCGGCAGCCGTCGCCTCGACGAGATCATGCGTCAGGTCTTCGCCGAGTTGCGCCTGGTGTTCCAGCGCGCCAACGACGCCAAGGCGCTGCACGCGCCCTTCGTCGGCAGGAACGGCGAGTTGCTCGGCGTACTGGAGTCCGGCGACGCCGAGCTAGCCGAGCGCATGCTCGCCGACTACCTCGACGACGCCGAACGGCTCCTCGTCGAGGCCGCGCGCACGGCCGGCCCCGCTTCCTGAATCCACGGCCCCTCCTGCGAATTCCGCCGCCGGACGGCGTCCGCTGGGACATCGCCCGCTCGGGCTGAGGATCCCCGCAGGTCCGCCACCAGGTGATCGCCCTGCCCTGCCCGCGGGAAGGACCGGCACACCCGTCGGCGGGAACGCGGTCCGCCGAACGCGCCTCACGGCGCGGTCATGAGGCCGCCGACCTGGACGTTTTCGAAAGCGCTGCCCGTCGAACGTGCCTGCGAGCCGCCGGACGGGGTGATCCGGGCCACGGGCCCGTCCTGGCTTACGGCGCGGCAGGCCCGGCGGCTACCCCTCCGGCTCCGCGCGCACCTGCGCCGTGGGCGTGAGCCGCGCCGGGAAGCGCTTTCATGGCAGGTCACGCGCCGCATGACGGCGCCGCCCGTGAGACGTATGGCACATTAATTCATCAACTGTTGATATTCGTGTAAGACTGCGTTTTGATGGCATGAATCACAAGGTGAACCCTCCGAGAGGCGCGGCCATGCTCACCGCCGATTCCAGAACGCCGTCACGCACACCCCTGGTCGTGACGTTCGACGACATCACCGCCGACATGCTCCCCCTGGTCGGCGGCAAGGCCCTCAACCTGGGCGTGATGACCAGGGCGGGATTGCCGGTGCCACCGGGCGCCTGCCTGACCACCGAGGCCTACCGGCGGGTGGCGGGGCGGGCGAGACTGGAGGAGGTGCTCGACCGTCTCGCCGGTACGCCCGCCGACGACGTCGCGGCCCTGGCCGGGCTCGCGGCGCGGGCCCGTGAGCTGGTGGCGTCCGCGCCGGTGCCCGACGACATCGCCGACGTCGTGCGCCGCCTCGCCGACGGGCCGGTGGCGGTGCGCTCGTCGGCGACCGCCGAGGACCTGCCGCACGCCAGCTTCGCCGGGCAGCAGGACACCGTCCTCAACGTCGTCGGGCCGGACGCGGTGCTGGAGGCGGTACGCCGCTGCTGGGCGTCGCTGTGGACCGACCGCGCCGTCGCGTACCGGGCCGCCAACCGCATCGACCACCGGGCGGTACGGCTCGCCGTCGTCATTCAGCGCATGGTCGACGCGGAGGTGGCCGGGGTGATGTTCACCGCCGATCCGGTGACGGGGACGCGCCGCCAGACGGTGATCGACGCCGCGCCGGGGCTGGGCGAGTCCGTCGTGTCCGGGTCGGTGGACCCCGACCGGTTCGTGGTCGCGCCGGACGGGCGGATCACGGAGCGGCGGCCGGGCGGCGGAGGCGTGGCCGTACGGGCGGTGGCGGGCGGCGGCACCGAACACATCGCACGGCACAGTGCACCGCGCATCGCAGGGCACGTCGAAGGGCACATCGAAGGGCACATCGAAGGGCACACCGAAGGGCACACGGCACCCGACGGGGAGGTGTGCCTCACCGACGACCAGGTGCTGCGGCTCGCCGAGCTGGGCGCGCGGGTCGAGGAGCACTACGGCGCGCCGCAGGACACCGAGTGGGCCATCGACGCCGACGGCCGGCTGTGGCTCACCCAGGCCCGGCCGATCACCACGCTCTACCCGCAGCCGGAGAGCGAGCTGGCCCGCCGCGACCCCGGCGGGCTGCGGGTCTACTTCTGCTTCAGCCTCGCCCAGGGGCTGCACCGGCCGATCACCCCGATGGGTGTGGCGGCGACCCGCCTGATCGCCACCTCGATGGCGGAGTTCGTCGGGCTGCGGCTCGCGGACCGCACGGCGGGTCCGCCGATCATCGCCGAGGCGGGGCAGCGGCTCTTCTTCGACCTGACGCTCGTGGTCCGCAGCCGGATGGGCCGGATCATCGCGCCGGTGGTGCTCGACCTCATGGAGAAGCGGTCGGCGGTCGTGCTGCGCAGGCTGTTCGACGATCCGCGCCTGAGCGTGACGCTCCCCCGGCGCGGGCCGGTGGTCCGCGGGATGCTGCGCGTCGCCGTACGCAACCACATCCCGCCGCGGCTGATCCACTCCCTGATCGAGCCCGCCTCGGCGTACCGGCAGGCCGACCGCATGCGGGCCTGGCTGTCCCGGCGTTCCGCGCTCCCTGGGGGCGCGACCGCCGCCGAGCGTCTCGACCACGTCGAGGACCTGCTGACCCACGTCATGGGCGCGATGGTGCCGGTGCTCTTCCCCGGCGCGGCCGCCGGCGGCCTGGCGCTGGCCCTGGCCACGCGGCTGCTGCGCGGGCACGTACGGCCGGGCGAGATCACCAGCGTGCTGCGCGGCCTGCCGCACAACGTGACCACCGAGATGGACCTGGCCCTGTGGGAGGCCGCGACCTGCGTGCGCGCCGACGAGGAGTCCGCCCGGCTGGTCGCCGAGACGCCGCCGGAGGAGCTGGCCCGGCGCCGCGGCTCGCTGCCCGCCGTGCTGGAACGGGAGCTCGACGGGTTCCTCTCCGCGTACGGTCACCGGGCGGTGGCCGAGATCGACCTGGGCATGCCGCGCTGGTCCGACGACCCCACGCAGGTGCTCGGCGTCATCGCCAACTACCTGCGCCTGGACGACCCCGCGCTCGCCCCCGACGCGGTGTTCCTGCGGGGCGCCAAAGAGGCCGAGGCCATGATCGAGGAGCTGGCCCGCCGGGTGGGCGGCGCGCGGGGCCGGGTGGTGCGCTGGGCGCTGCGGCGGGCGCGGCTGCTCGTCGGGCTGCGGGAGATGCCCAAGAACATCATCATCCTCGCCTTCGCCGCGGCCCGGCAGCAGCTCCAGGCGGTCGGCGCGGAACTCGCCGCGCACGGCCGCATCGAGCGGGCCGACGACGTCTTCTTCCTCACCTTCGCCGAGGCCCGCGCCGCCGTGCGCGACGGCGCCGACCGGCGGGCGCTCGTGGCGGAACGCCGCGCCTCCTACGAGCGGGAGCTGTACCGCAGGCACGTCCCCCGCCTGCTGTTGTCGGACGGCACCGAGCCCGAGGCGGTCGCCACCGCCCCCGCCGGCGGGGCCATCACCGGCACCCCGGCCTCGGCGGGCACGGTCACCGGACCGGCCCGCGTGGTCCTCGACCCGGTCGGCGCCCACCTGGAGCCGGGCGAGATCCTCGTGGCCCCGTCCACCGACCCCGGCTGGACGCCGCTGTTCCTCACCGCCGGCGGGCTGATCATGGAGATGGGCGGCTCGAACTCGCACGGGGCCGTCGTCGCCCGCGAGTACGGCATCCCGGCCGTGGTCGGCGTGCCCGAGGCCACCCAGCGCATCGCCACCGGGCAGATCATCACCGTCGACGGCACCTCCGGCGCGATCACTATCGCCGACGTAGAGGCCGATGGGGAGGCCGAGGAGAAGTAGGCTGCGCACGAGCACGGCCACGCCGCCGGGTCGCGCGGGTCGTCATAGGAGCAGTGCCATGACCGGCCGCCTCGGGTCGTCGTACGCCCGCTCGGCCGAGGTGCCGTCGGCGCCTTTGCCACAGCGGGGCCGGGCGTGCAGGTTTGATCTCCGTTGCCTGCTCGTCCGGGTCGTCGGTGATCCCGCTCGCCGACCCGTCCTTTGGGTAGTCGAGCGTTATGGCCGGTGACAAGCTAGACCCCTACCGTGGCAAACGCGACCGGAAGCGTACGCCGGAACCCATCCCCGAGAACGCGCCCCTTCCCCAAGGGAACGACGACACCTTCGTCATCCAGGAGCATCACGCGCGGCGGCTGCACTGGGATCTGCGGCTGGAGCGCGACGGGGTGCTGGTGTCGTGGGCGGTGCCCAAAGGGCTGCCGCGCGACCCGAGTACCAACCATCTGGCGGTGCACACCGAGGATCATCCGCTGGAGTACGCCGCGTTCGAAGGGGAGATCCCCAAAGGCGAGTACGGCGGCGGGCGGGTGCTGATCTGGGATCGCGGCACGTACGAGACGGAGAAGTGGACCGAGCGCGAGGTGAAGGTCGTGCTGCACGGTTCGCAGGTGTCCGGGCGGTATGTGCTGTTCCAGACCGACGGCAAGAACTGGATGGTCCACCGCATGGACCCGCCGCTCGATCCCGCCGAGGAGCCGCTCCCCCGCGTCCTGCTGCCCATGCTCGCCTCCCGGCGCTCCCGCCTGCCGTCCGCCGCGGACGGGTACACGTTCGAGTTCGCGTGGGGCGGCGAGCGCACGCTGGCGTACGTGGAGGGCGGACGGGTGCGGTTCACCGACGCCACCGGCGCGGACGTGACGGGCGACCACCCGCGTGCCCGCGCGCTCGGGGCCCAACTCGGCGCCCGCCCGGCCCTGCTCGACGGGGAGATGACGGACCTGGAGGGCACGCCCACCTACGTGATCTTCGACGTCCTCCACCTGGACGGCCGCCCTCTCCTCGCCGAGCCCCACCACCGCCGCCGGGCCGTTCTCGACCGGCTCGGCCTGTCCGGCGCGCACTGGCAGAACGCCCCGAGCTTCCCCGGCGAGGGGGCGGCGGTACGGCGGGTGGCCCGCGATCGCGGCCTTCCCGGCGTCATCGCCAAGAGGCGCGACTCCCCCTACGTGCCGGGCACCACCTCCGACGCCTGGCTGCTGATCCCCACGTGACGCTGCCCGACCAGGAGGCACCAGGAGATCAGCCGGGCAGCGTCTCGCCGCCGATGGGGGCGAGGATCTCGCCGGTGTAGTACGAGGAGAGGCGTTCGGCGGCGAAGAACACGTACGAGGGGGCGATCTCGTCCGGCTGGGCGGGGCGGCCCATGGGGGTCTGCTCGCCGAACTTGCCGACCTTGTCCTCGTCGAACGTGGCGGGGATCAGCGGCGTCCACACCGGGCCGGGGGCGACGGCGTTGACGCGGATCCGGCGGTCCATCAGGGTCTGCGCCAGCGAGTACGTCAAGGCGTTGATCGCGCCCTTGGTGGCGGCGTAGTCGATCAGCGACTTGTTGCCGCGCAAACCGTTGATCGAGGAGGTGTTGACGATGGCGGCCCCGTCCGGAAGGTGGCGGAGCGCGGCCTTGGTCACCCGGAAGTAGCTGTGGATGTTGACGTCGAAGGTGTGCTGCCACTGCTCGTCGGAGAGCTCCTCCAGGGACTGCACCGGCTGCTGGTAGGCCACGTTGTTGACGAGGACGTCGAGGCCGCCGAGCTCCTTGACGGCGGTCTCGACGGCCTCGACGCAGTGGTCGGCGTCGGCGAGGTCGCCCGCGATCGTGACGCACCGGCGTCCCTCGGCCTCGACCAGGCCCTTGGTGTGCTCGGCGTCCTCGTGCTCGTCGAGGTAGGCGATGGCGACGTCGGCGCCCTCCTTGGCGAAGGCCGCGGCCACCGCGCGGCCGATGCCGGAGTCGCCGCCCGTGATCAGCGCGCGTTTGCCCGCCAGCAGGCCGCTGCCGGTGTAGTGGCGCATCTCGTCGGTGGGCTCGGGGGTCATCTCCCCCGTCCGCCCGGGGTACGGCTGGCTCTGCTCCGGAGGCGTGGATTCCCGCTGTTGCGACATGCCGCCCGCCTACCCGCGTCGTCGCGCGAGTAACGGCCGGGCGCCGTTCAGCAGGTGAGCCGGATCAGGCTCCAGGAGGCGGCCGGGAGCCGGGCGTGCAGGGTTCCGCCGTCCACCCGCAGGTCGGCGAGCGGGCGGGGGACGACGCGCGCGGGGGCGTCGCGCTCGTTGACGCGGTGCGGGTCGTCCTCGGCGATGGCGAGGGCGAAGTCGAGCGCGGGGCGGCCCAGGGCGCGCAGGTCGGCGGCGAGGTCGAGCGGCTCGCCGGGGTCGCGGTTGACGGCGAGGAGCGTGACGCCGTCGTCGTCGCGGGTGGCGACCGCGGAGAGCCGCGGCACCTCGCCGTACCGGTCGGTGTCGAGCGGCGGGGACGTCGGCTCGACCCGGAGCACGGTGCCGCGGGCGTGCCGGGAGGTGAGCGCGAACGGGTGGAAGATGGTCTGCCGCCACGCCGGGCCGCCGGGCTCGGTGCGGATCGGCGCGATGATGTTGGCGAGCTGCGCCTGACAGGCCACGGTCACCCGGTCGGCGTGCCGGAGCAGGGTGATCAGGAAGTCGCCGACCACGACCGCCTCGGCCGCGGTGAAGGTGTCCTCGATGAGCCGCGGCGCCTCCTCGTACGGCGAGCCGGCCCGGTCGGTGAAGTCCGCCTGGTTCCACACGTTCCACTCGTCGAACGACAGATTGATCTTCCTGCGCCGCCGGAGCTTCGCGGCCACGTGGTCGGCCGTGGACACCACCGCCTCGATGAAGCGGTCCATGTCGACGGCGCTGGCCAGGAACCCGGCCAGGTCCCCCTTCTCCTCGTAGTAGGCGTGCAGCGAGATGTAGTCGACCGCGTCGTAGGCGTGCTCGAGCACGGTCGCCTCCCAGGCGCCGAACGTCGGCATCCCGCTGTTGGAGCTCCCGCACAGCACGAGTTCCACGTCCGGGTCCACCAGCCGCATCGCCTTGGCGGTCTCGTTGGCGAGCCTGCCGTACTCGTCGGCGGTCTTGTGCCCGACCTGCCACGGCCCGTCCAGCTCGTTGCCCAGGCACCACAGCCGGATCCCGTACGGCTCGGCCGCCCCGTGCTTGATGCGCAGATCCGACCAGTACGTGCCGCCGGGATGGTTGGCGTACTCCAGCAGGTCGCACGCCTCCTGGATGCCCCGGGTGCCGAGGTTGACGGCCATCATCGGCTCCACTCCGGCGACGCGGGTCCAGGTGATGAACTCATGCAGCCCGAACCGGTTCGTCTCGATCTGCCGCCAGGCGAGATCGAGCCGGGTGGGCCGGTCGGCGACGGGCCCGACGCCGTCCTCCCAGCGGTATCCGGAGACGAAGTTGCCTCCCGGATAGCGCACCACCTCGACGCCGAGCTCCCTGGTCAGCTCCAGCACGTCGGTGCGGAAGCCGTGCTCGTCGGCGGCGGGGTGGCCCGGCTCGAAGATGCCCGTGTAGACGCAACGGCCCATGTGCTCGACGAACGAACCGAACAGCCTGCGGTTCACCGGCGCGATGGTGAACGCCGGGTCCAGGGTGATTCGGGCGGTGGTCACGTGGCGGTCTCCTGTTCCTCGACGGTGTCGGCGTGCGCGGGCGGCGTGCCCGCGACGTGCGCGTTCGTGATCCTCGTGGGCCGTGGTTTCGGGGGCCTTGGTTTTCGGGGGCCTTGGTTTTCGGGGGCCTTGGTCTTGTGGGTGGTCGTCGGCTTCCGCGGCCCGGGGCGTACGCCGCGATCCCCATGGCCGTGGTCTTCGGCCGCCGAAGGGCCGTCACCGGGGGTGCGCCAGTCGGTGGACGCGGAAATAGTCGAACTCGGCCGCCACGGCGGGCTGGGCTCCCCCGTGGGCGACCAGGCCGATCCGCGGCGTCGTGTCCGGAGGGAAGGTCCACACGCCGCCCCAGGTCCAGTTCCGCCCGTCGCGGCTGGAGGCCGCCCGGAACTCGTGCTCCCCGGTGGCCGGATCGACGCGATGGGCCAGCCGCAGCCAGGTCGTCGCCGCCGGGGTGCCCACGATGGTGCCGCCGTAGGACAGCCGGTCGGCGAAACGCAGTTCCCGGCCGTACTCCACCTGGCGGGTGTTCCAGATCGCCACCTGGGACAACCGGGCGAAGTCATCATCATCGACATAAGCGACAAGACCGGCCTGCTGGTAGTTGCGCACCTCATCCTCGCCCAGGGCGAGCGTCACCTTGGTCTCCACCAGGTAGTCCCCGGACGGGGCGTCCCGCAGCAGCACGCTCGCCCGGTTCGCGTCGCCCACCAGCTCGGCCCCCTGTACCGGCCAGCGCAGCCCCCCGTCGGCGACGGTGGCTGCCGTGTCCTCGCGCACCCAGCCCCAGCCCGGCCGCAGCGGCCCGCCGCACTCCTCGGCGAACACCAACCGGCCCGGCTCGGGCACGGGGACGGCCCCGGTGATCGGCCGATACAGCCGGGCCGCGCTCACGTTGTCGGCCTCGACCTCGCCGCCCACGCCGAGCACCCCCGTCGCGCCGCCGAGGGCGCGGGGCGCGGTGAGCCGCACGCTCGCCAGTTCGTCGCCGAGCCGTGCCTGGCTCAACCGGGCGACCAGGGTACGGCCGCGCACCTCGGCCGCGAGGTTGTGCCAGGTCCGGGCGTCGAACCCGGACGGCAGCGCGGCCTCGGCACGCGTCCCCGCCGCCTCGGCGATCAGGCGGTTCCCGGCGATCCGGACCGTCGCCTGGTCGGCGACGCGCAGCCCGGCGGCGCCGTGGCCGCCGGACGGTATCCGCAGGTCCGCCTCGACCCGGCGCTCGTCCGGCACGCTCCCCTTGGCGATCAGCTCGCCCCGGCCGCGCAGGCGCCCGTCCGTCACGCGCCAGCCGGCGGGGTTCCGCCAGGCGTCGCGCAGGTCGCGGTCGTCGAAGCCGTCCTGGACGGGGGCCCGGGTCACCGGCGCGGGCTCGGGCCCGTCGGAGGCCCAGGCGCCGGCCCGCACCGTGGGCCAGCCGTCGATCCAGTCCAGCCGGTCGATCAGCATCGGCCGCTCGTTGATCCCGTACGGCTCGCTGAGGAACGGGTCCGCCCGGTCGATCGCGTGATAGACCAGCCAGTCCTGCCCGGACAGGTCGGTGAGCAGCCCGTTGTGCCCGGTGCCGATCCACCGGTTGCCGTTGGGGGCGACGACCGGCGTCCCGCCCGCCCGCGACACGTCCAGCCGCAGCCCGTCCCTGTCCAGGAACGGCCCCTTGGGGCTGGTGGCACGGCCGACGAAGACGGCGTACCCGGTCGTGGGACCGGCGCAGCAGTTGGCCGAGGAGGCGAACAGGTAGTAGTAACCGTCCCGGCGGACGACGTGGCCGCCCTCGAACTTGTTGTCGATGGCGACCATGACGGGCTCGCCGACCGCGCGCAGGCCGTCCGGCGACAGCTCGGTCACCCACACCCCGCCGAAGTAGCTGCCGAAGTACAGATATTTCCGCCCGTCGACGTCGGTGAACTGGGCCGGGTCGATCGTCCACCAGTAGGAGTCGCCGCGCGGCCGGGGCGGCACCACGAGCTCGGGCGCGGGCGTCCACGGCCCCGCCGGGCTCGGCGCGGTGGCCGCGCCGATGCCGAAGTCGGAGCCTTGCGCCGAGACGGTGGTGTCGGTGACGGCGAAGTACATGACGTACCGGCCGTCGAGGTAGCGCACGTCCGGCGCCCAGAACATGCTGCCGGGCGCGGCGTAGGGCGGAAGTCCGTCGCCGCTGAAGGCGTCCCCGACGTGGGTCCATCGCGTCAGGTCGGCGGATTTGGCGATGGGGATGCGGTGGGACTCCGTCGAGCCCTCTCGCAGCGGGTCAGAGGTGCCGTAGGCGTACCAGAAGCCGTCGCGCCCGCGGATGATCACGGGGTCGGCGAAGGTGTCGGCGAAGCCCGCCGACACCGGGTTGGTGTAACGGCCCGCCCCGCCGGATGTACTGGATATATCGGGCGCGGACGCGCCGCGGGGCGCGGCGTGGGCCGTGAGGGCGGGGGTGGCGAGCAGGCATGCGGCGAGCGTCGTGAGCAGGGCACGCTTCACGTGATCATCCCTTCAGGCCGGTGCGGGAGACGCCCTCGATGACGTAGCGCTGGGTGGCCGCGTACAGCAGCAGCACGGGAACGGAGGCGATCACCGCGCCCGCCATGACCACCGGGTAGTGGATGGTGTAGGCCCCCTGCAGGATCGACAGGCCCGGCGGCAGCGTGAAGTACTCCGGGCTGAAGATCACGTAGATGGGCCAGATGAAGTCGTTCCAGTTGGCCAGGAAGGTGATGACCGCGAGCGTGGCCAGGGCGGGGCGCGACAGCGGCAGCACGATCCGGGTGAAGATGTGGAAGTGGTTGGCCCCGTCGAGCAGGGCCGCCTCGTCCAGCTCGTGCGGCAGCCCGAGGAAGAACTGCCGCAGGAAGAACACCCCGAAGGCGCTCGCCGCGCCCGGCACGATCAGCGCCCACAGGCTGTCCAGCCAGCCCAGGCCGTCCACGATGAGGAAGTTCGGGATCAGCAGCGTGAAGCTCGGGATGAGCAGCGTGCCCACGATCACCGCGAACATCGCCCGCTTCCCCCGGAACTCGAGCCGGGCCAGCGCGTACGCCGCCGCCGACGCCGTGACCAGCACCAGCACGGTCTGCCCGGTCGCCGCGAGCACGCTGTTGAGCAGCCAGCGCAGCACCGGCGTCTGCGAGTTCCCGGCGAACACGGTCTGGTACGCCTCGACGGTGGGCCGCTCCGGCAGCAGCGTCGGCGGGAAGGCCGTCGCCTCGGACTGGGTCTTGAACGAGGTGAGGAACATCCACAGCAGCGGCGCGAGGAACACCAGGGTCAGCGCGAGCAGCAGGGTGTACCACGCGAACACCCGCGCCCGGGGCCGCCGGCCGTTCATCGCGCCTCCCGGGTGCGGAAGAGCCGGAAGTTGACCACGCTCAGGATGATCAAGACGAAGGTGAACACATAGCTCATCGCCGCCGCGCTGCCCATCCGGTAGTCCTTGAGCCCCTCCTCCGCGATGTACATGATCACCGTCCGGGTCTCGACGCCCGGCGCGCCATCGGTGAGCAGATACGCCTGGCCGAACATGTTCGCCGAGGCGAGCAGGGTGTTGATGACCACGAACAGCAGCACCGGCCGCAGCCCCGGCAGCGTCACGTGCCGCAACTGCGCCCACCGGCCGCCGCCGTCCACGCGCGCCGCCTCGTACAGCTCGCGCGGGATGTCCTGCAGCCCGGCGAGGTAGATGACGGCGTTGAAGCCGAGCGTCCACCACACCGTGATCCCGACCAGGGAGATCCACGCCCACGGCAGGTCGGTCACCCACGGGATCGAGTCGGGCAGGCCGAGCGCCCCGAGCAGGTAGTTCACCAGCCCGTTGGCAGGGTCGAGCAGGATGCGCCACAGCACGCACACCACCGCGACGCCCAGCACGTACGGCGCGAAGTACACCGCGCGGAAGAACGTGCGCCCGGGGAACCGCCCGTTGAGCAGCAGCGCGACGCCGAACGGCACCACGACCAGCAGCGGCACGCTGAGCAGCGGAAGATCCCGGTCGCCCGCATCGACGCCCAGAAGAACTCGAAGACCGTGGAGGTGGAGTCGAACAGGTTGGCGTAGTTGTCCAGGCCGACGAACGGCTTGCCCGGAAGCAGGTAGTCGTAGTCGTGCAGGCTGATCCACAGCCCGTAGACCGCCGGGGCCCCGACGAACGCGGTGAACAGCACCAGGTTGGGGGGCGAGGAACAGGTACGGCGTGAGCCGCCCGGCCCGCCGCGCCGCCGCCGAGCCGCCGGAGGCCCGGCCGCCCCTCCTCGCGACCGCCGCCGCCCCCGTCGTGCACGAGGGCACCGCCCGCACCCAGTCCGAGACCGAGAAGCCCACGCCGATCGATCAGCGGTCCGGCCATGGTCAATCACTCCTCCCAGTGGCGTCGCCGTCTTTGTACATCGTTGGTACCAACGTTGTAAACGGGGTATGGCCGGTCCGTTACATCGTTGTAAAGCCCGGCCGCGGCAGGCGGTAGAGTGCCGGTGACCAGGCGAAGCGAGGGAGGCGGCAGCGGATGCGACCCCGGTTGAAGGACGTCGCCGAGCGGGCGGGCGTCTCCATCAAGACCGTGTCCAACGTCGTCAACGGCTATCCGCACGTCAGCGCCGACACCCGGGCCCGGGTCGAGGCGGCGATCCAACAACTGCAGTACCGGCCCAACCTGTCGGCCCGCAGCCTGCGCCAGGGCCGCTCGGGCGTGATCGCGCTGGCCGTGCCCGACCTGGCCATCCCCTACTTCGCCGAACTGGCCAAAGGCGTGATCGCCGCCGCCGACCGGCGCGGCTGGACGGTGCTGATCGACCAGACCGAGGGCGACCGCGCCAAGGAGCGCCTGGTGGTCTCCGGCATCCGCGCCCAGCTCATCGACGGCCTGCTGTTCAGCCCGCTCGCCCTCACCGCCGCCGACCTGGTCGGCCGCTCCGACCGCACGCCGATGGTCCTGCTCGGCGAACGCACCGGCCGCGACCGCGCCCCGTACGACCACGTCGCCATCGACAACGTCGCCGCCGCCAAGGAGGCCACGGCGCACCTGATCGAACTGGGCCGCCGCCGCATCGCCGCCATCGGCGCCCAGCGCACCGCCTCAGGCGCCACCGCCCGCCTGCGCCTGCGCGGCTACCGCCAGGCCCTGTCCGCCGCCGGCCTCCCCGAGCACGCCGTCGCGCACGTCGCCGACTTCGACCGCGCCGACGGCGCCGCCGCGATGGCGTCCCTCCTCGCCGCCCCCGAACCCCCGGACGCCGTCTTCTGCTTCAACGACACCCTCGCCCTCGGCGCCCTGCGCACCCTGCTCTCCCGCGGCCTGCGCGTCCCCGAGGACGTCGCCCTCGTCGGCTTCGACGACATCGAGGACGGCCGCTACTCCACCCCCACCCTCTCCACCGTCTCCCCCGACAAGTCCCAGATCGCCGAGGTCGCCGCCGACCTGCTCGCCGCCCGCCTGTCCGGCCGCCCCGCCGGACCTCCGCAGGAGATCCGCGCGGGCCACCGCTTCGTCCCCCGCGAAAGCACGCTGGGCCGCTGACCAGGTCAGGCGTTGATCGCGCCGGTGGTGTCGCGGAGGGGTACGGCCTGGCGGCCGGAGAGCACGCCGAGGATCTCGGCGCAGACGGCCAGGGCCGTCTCCTCGGGGTTGCGGGCGCCGAGGTCGAGGCCGACCGGGCCGCGGATGGTGGCGATCGCCTCGTCGGACACGCCGTCGGCGCGTAGCCGTTCGGCGCGGGACGCCTGGGTGTGGCGGGCGCCGAGGGCGCCGACGTACGGGATGCCGGCCGCGAGGGCCGCCGACAGGGCGGGGGTGTCGATGGCCGGGTCGTGGCTCAGGACGATGAGGCAGGTGTTGGCGGCGTAGCGTTCGGTGGCCTCGGAGGCGGTCTCCACGGACTCGGCCTCCCAGTTGAGCAGGGCCGCCTGGCGGGTGAGCGCGGCGGCCAGGTCGCCGCCGCCGACAACGACCAGGTACGGGGCGGCGCCGCCGGTTTCGAGCAGGTAGTTCGCGCCGGCGATTTCGACGATCTCCCGGGAGCCGCGGTTTTTCGCCAGGCGTCGGCGGGCGAGGTTCAGGGCGTCGGCGGGGATGTCGGCGTCCTTCGCGCCCGGGTGGGCCGCTCCGTCCGGGGTGATGGCCGTGCTCGGGCCGAGGTCCGGGGCGAGCGGGGTGACGAGGGCGGCGCCCTGGGGGCGTTCGATCGCCTCCCACCAGGCGGCGGGCAGGTCGACGATCGGCTGGAGCAGCAGGCGGGCCCGGCCGCCGCAGGCGAGGCCCGCGCGCACCGCCTCGGAGTTCGACAGTTCGATGTCGAGCAGCCTGGGGGTTCCCTCGGCGATGACCTCGCGGGCGGTGGCGGAGATCGCCTCGTCGGCGGCGCCGCCGTACAGGCCGCCGGCCCGCTCGCCCTTGGCGCTGATCGCGAGGGCGGCGTCGGCGCGGCGCGTCCCTATGCCGCTCTCCTCGATCGGGCGCACGACCGCGCCGGTCACCTCGTCGTCACGCCAACGTCGTACGGTGTGAACAATCTCACGCATTGGCCCATTATCCGTGCCTGGGGCGCGGGCGCGGCAGGGGGACCGGGTCACGGCCGGGGCGTGCCCGCGCCTCAGGGCTGTTGCGGATTGGAGCGCTCCTCGCGGGCTACATGGCGGGCTACATGAAGGACTTGAGCAGCGCGCGGGTGCGGGGCCGGTCGTCGCCGGTGGCGAACTCCAGGGCGGCGAAGTCGGTGACGCCGGCCTTCGCCAGTTCGTCGAGCTTGGCGGTGACGGTGGCCTCGTCGCCGATGATCGCGACGTCGCCGGGGGTCTTCGCGCCCTCGCGGTCGAGCACCGCGCGGTAGGAGGGCAGCTTGCCGTAGCGTTCGAAGACCACGTCGACGCGGGCGCGGACGGCGGCGGGGTCGTCGGTGACGCAGACCGGGAGCTCGCACACGATCCGGGGGGCGGGGCGTCCGGCGGCCTCGGCGGCGGCGGTGATCGTGGGCGCGATGTGCTCGGCGACGGTCTTGGGGCCGGTCATCCACAGCACGGTGCCGTCGGCGCGTTCGCCGGCGATTTTGAGCATGCGTGGGGCAAGTGCGGCGAGCAGGACGGGGAAACCGGTTCCCGGGGTTGTCAGGGACAGGTTGGCGGCGACGGTCTCGCCGTTGAAGTGCACGGGCTCGCCGCGGGTCAACGGGAGCAGCACCGACAGGTACTCGTCCATCTGGCGGCCGGGGCGGTCGAAGCGGTAGCCGTACATGCCCTCGACGGTGACCTTGTGGGAGACTCCGATGCCGAGCACCAGACGGCCGCCGAGCGCGGCGTTGACGGTGAGCGCCTGCTGGGCGAGGGCGGCCGGGTGGCGGGGGTAGATGGGCACCACGGAGGTGCCGAACTCGATTCTGGGCACTCCCCTGGCCGCCGCGGCGAGCGCGGTCAGCGCGTCGATGTCGAGAATGTGCGGCAGCCAGACCGAGGTGAAGCCGTCTTGCTCCGCCTGGACGATCTGTTCGCGCAGGGTGTCGATCACATTGGGATCCGATTGCGAGTCACCGAGAAACAGGCCGATGCGCATCGTCTTTCCCCCTCCAACTAAACGACTGTCCCCCAATGATCGCACACCCGAGTTACATATCCGATTATGTATCCGGGTTACGGAGGGGTGTTACGAGTCGAAGCCGAGGCCCATGCGGTCGAGCAGCCGCAGCCAGAGGTTACGGCGGCCCTGGTGGGCGTCGGCGCGGGCCAGCGACCAGCGGGTGAGCTGGATCACCGCCGACCTGGCCGGTTCGGGCGGGAACGGCAGCGGCTTCTCGCGGACCATGCGCAGCCGGGTGCGCTCGGTGTCCTGCCCGGTGAGCAGGTCGAGAACCACGTTCGCGCCGAAACGTGTGGCGCCCACGCCGAGGCCGGTGTATCCGGCGGCGTAGGCGAGGCGCGAGCCGTACGCGGTGCCGAAGAAGGCGCTGAAGCGGGCGCAGGTGTCGATCAGGCCGCCCCAGCGGTGGGTGAAGCGGACGCCGTCGAGTTGCGGGAAGGTCGCGGAGAAGTTCGCGGCGAGCCGTTCGAAGGTGGCGTCGCGCTGGTCGTAGGCGCGGCGGACGCGTCCGCCGTTGTAGTAGACGGCGTCGTAGCCGCCCCACAGGACGCGGTTGTCGTCGGTGAGCCGGTAGTAGTGGAACCGGTTGCCGGAGTCGCCCACGCCCTGCCGGTTGCGCCAGCCGATCTCGGCCAGCCGGTCGGGCGGCAGTGGCTCGGTCATCAGGGCGTAGTCGTACACCGGGACGAGGAAGTGCCGCAGCCGTCGCAGCAGCGGCGGGAACGCGCCGGTGCCGAGCGCCACCCGGGCGGCGTCCACGCGGCCGGCGGGGGTGTGCAACCGCAGCACCGGGCCGGGGTCCTGCAGGCGTGTCACCGGGGTGTGCTCGTACACGCGCACGCCGAGTGACAGGCAGGCGGCGCGCAGACCCCAGGCCAGGCGGGCCGGGTCCACCAGGGCGCAGCCGGTGCGGTCCCAGACGCCGCCGAGGTAGGTGGGCGAGTTCACCTCGGCGCGGACCCGGTCGCGGTCGAGCACCTCCAATTCGACGCCGAGGCCGCGGGCGGCGGCGACCGTGGCGGCCAGCCCGTCGAGCTGCCACGGCTCGGCGGCGACCGACAGCTCGCCGGTGCGCTCGTAGGAGCAGTCGATGCCGTACCGCAGCAGGGTGGCCTCGATCTCGTCGAGGTTGCGGCGGCCGAGCCGGTGCAGGACGGGCATCTCCTCGGGCCAGCGCTCCATGCCGTTGCCGAGGCCGTGGGTGAGGCTCGCCGAGCAGAAGCCGCCGTTGCGGCCGGACGCGGCCCAGCCGACCCTGTCCCCCTCCAGGAGGACGACGTCGAGGGACGGGTCGCGTTCCTTGGCGAGCAGGGCGGTCCACAGGCCGGTGTAGCCGCCGCCGATCACGGCCAGGTCGGCGGTGGTGTGGCCGATCAGGCGCGGGCTCGGCTCGGGCGCTTCGGGGCTGTCCAGCCAGTACGGCTTGCGCTCGGCGTCGGCCAGGGCCTTACGCGGGTCCACGGTCACCACGTTCCGGTGCGTCCGCTCCGTCGTCCCCGCGGCGACGGAGCGCGAGCTTGGTCGGCACGGTCGGTACGGTCCAGCTGGTGGGCGTGATCGGCGTGATCAGCATGGTCATCCGCGGTTCGCGCGCCGCCTGCCGCCGAGGGCGTTGGCGACGGCGAGCAGCACGCCGGCGGCGAAGATCAGCGTGCCCATGACGTTCACCTGCGGCGGGATGCCGACGCGGGTCGAGCCCCAGATCCACAGCGGGAAGGTGACGGTGTTGCCCGAGGTGAAGTTGGTGATCACGAAGTCGTCGATGGAGAGCGCGAAGGCGAGCAGCGACCCCGCCAGCACCCCAGGGAAGATCATCGGCAGGGTGATGAGGCGGAACGTCTGCCAGGTGCTCGCGCCGAGGTCGCGGGCGGCCTCCTCCAGCGAGCGGTCGAGCGTCATCACCCGGGCCCGCACGGTGACGGCGACGAACGACACCGAGAACATCACGTGCGACACGACGATCGTCCAGAAGCCGAGTTGCACGGCGAGCGTGACGAACATCGACAGCAGCGACGCGCCCATGATGATCTCCGCGCAGGAGATCGCGGCGAACATCACCAGGTTCGTCAGCCCCGACCCGCGGAACCGGTACCGGCCGAGGGCCAGCCCGAGCAGCGTGCCGAGCGCCCCGGCGATCACCATGGTGAGCAGGGCGATCAGCAGCGAGTTGACCAGCGCCTCGGTGAGGTCGTCGATGGCGAACAGCTCGGCGTACCAGCGCAGGGTGAAGCCCTGCCAGGACTGGTTGTAGCGGCCCCGGGTGTCGTTGAACCCGAACAGGATCATCACGGCGATCGGCAGGCAGAGCCAGGCGATGACGAGCCAGGTCCAGATCTGCAGCAGTCGCCCGCGGAAGAACGCGCCGCGGCGGGGGCGAGGGCTCTGCGGCGCGGGCGCCGTCTCGACGGGCGGTTTCTCGACGACCGTGCTCATCGGGCCGCCACCTCCAGGACGTCCTCGGTGCCGAGCGCGCGGGCGTAGGCGAAGATGCCGACCAGCAGCAGCGCCATCAGCGTGAACGACAGCGCCGCCGCGACGGGGTAGTCCTGGGTGACCAGGTACTGGTTCTGGATCACGTTGCCGATCATGGTGTTGCTCGCGCCGCCGAGGATCGAGGCGTTGACGTAGTCCGAGGCCGCCGGCACGAACGTCATCAGCACCCCGGCGAACACCCCCGGCAGCGACAGCGGCAGCACCACCCGCAGGAAGGTCTGCACGCGGCCGGCGTACAGGTCGGTGGCCGCCTCCAGCACCCGGGGGTCGATGCGCTCCAGCGCCACGTAGATCGGCAGCACCATGAACGGCAGGAAGTTGTACGCCAGGCCGAAGATGACGGCCGTGCTCGTGGCGAGCAGGTGGAAGTCCTCCGGCAGCAGGCCCGCGCTCTTCAGCGGGCCGAGCAGGATGCCGTTGTCGGCCAGGAAGAACTGCCAGGAGATGGTCCGCAGCACGAACGACACCAGGAAGGGCAGCAGGAGCAGGAACAGGTACATGCTCTTGCGGCTGCCGCCCCTGAAGGCGATGTAGTACGCCATCGGGAAGCCGATGACGATCGTGATCACCGTGGCGGCCAGGCCGTACACGAGGGACCGGATGATCTGATCGTGGTAGTTGGACAGCCCGTCGAGGTAGGTCTGCCAGTGCCAGGTGAGCTGGTAGCCGTCGGTGATGTTGCCGGTCTGCAGCGACAGCGACACCATCACCACCATCGGCACCACGAAGAAGATCGCGAGCCAGAGCCCGCCGGGGAAGATCAGCGCGTACGGCGTGAGCGCGGCGCGCAGCCTGCTGCCCTTCATCGCCCGTCCCTCATCAGGCCGTGGTGATCGGCTGGAAGATCTGCTCGTACTGCTTCTGCTCGGCGGCGTTCTTGAACGGCCGGTAGGTGTGCAGCCTGGCGTAGTCGGCCTCGCTGGGGAACACCAGCGGGCTCGTGGCGACGGCGTCAAGCAGCTTCTTGTCCTCGCCCTTCGCCTCGGCGGCGTGCTTTTTGATGATGTCCTGGGCGGCGGGGACCGGCGTGATGTAGTTGATGTACTCGGCGAGGGTGGCCGCGACCTCGGGGTCGTAGAAGAAGTCCATCAGCGTGATCGCGTCGACGGGGTTGGCGGCCGTCTTGGGGATCATCATGTTGTCGGTCCAGATCGTGGCCCCCTCCTCGGGGATCACGAACTTCAGGTCCGTGCCGTCGGAGACGTTTTTCTGGAAGATGTCGCCCGACCAGGCCTGGCACATCCAGATGTCGCCCTTGCCGAGCGGGTCGATGAAGTTCTGGTCGTAGTACTTGCGCACGATGCCGGAGTCGCGCTGCTCGCGCAGCTTCTCGGCGGCCTTCTCCCAGTCGGCCGGGGTCGACTTCTCCGGCTCGATGCCGAGCAGCATCATGGCGAAGTTGCCGATCTCCTGGGTGTCCGACATCATGCCGACCTTGCCCTTGTACTTGGGGTCCCAGAGCGCGGCGTAGCTGGTCGGCGGGGTGTCGATGTACTTGGGGTTGTAGGCGATGCCGGTGATGCCGGACGCCCACGGGATGCTGTACACGTTGCCCGGGTCGAACGCCTCGCGCTTGTACGCCGCGCCCGCGTTGGCGGCGAAGTTGGGCAGCTTGGAGTGGTCGAGCGGGACCAGGTAGCCGAGCTGCACGAGCTGGGTGAACTGGATGCCGTTGGTGACCACCATGAGGTCGTAGTTGATCGACTGGCCGGCCGCGAGCAACGGCTGGATCTTGGCGAACCAGCTTGAGTTGTCCTGGATGACCTCCTTGTAGGTCACCGTGATGCCGGTCTTCTCGGTGAACAGCTTGAGCTCGGGCTTCTTGGGGTCCATGTACAGCGGCCAGTTGGCGAAGTCGACGTGGCCGTTCTTGGTCTTGCCCGACCAGTACTTCTCCACGTCCGACTGCTGCGGCGGGGCGGCCTTCTTGCCCTGCACGCCGCACGCGGCGAGGGCGAGGCCGGCCGCCGACAGCCCGGCCATGCGGAACAGGTCACGACGGCCGGGGGCGAGGCGGCGGCTCGTCATGCCGCGAAGCAGGGCCGGGTCGTGAGGGGGGGTAACACTCATGGATGGTTCAGCTTCCTATCGCGTACGAGTGGTGTGGCTGCCACGACAACCACACGGAGTCCCCGCGCTCCGCCGTGCTCGTGCTGTCGTTCGCGTTCTGTTCGAAGACGGTCACCTCGGCGCCACTGTCCAGGGTCACCGCGTAACTGTTGTAGGTGCCGAGGTAGACGACCTCGGAGACGGTGCCGGGCACCGCGCTGACCTGCCCGTCGGGCTCGCCGAGCAGGATCTTGATCTTCTCGGGGCGGACCGTGATCCGCACGGTGTCGCCCTGGCGGCGCGAGGCGCCGTTCACCAGCACCCGGCCGCGTTCGCCGAGCCGTACCGTCGCCAGGTCCCCCGAGGTGGCGACGACCTCCCCCGAGATCAGGTTGGAGGTGCCGATGAAGCCGGCGACGAACGCGGACGCCGGACGCTCGTAGATCTCGCGCGGGTCGGCGAGCTGCTCGACCACGCCGTCGTTCATGACGGCGATGCGGTCGCTCATGGTGAGCGCCTCGCTCTGGTCGTGGGTGACGTAGACGAAGGTGATGCCGACGTCGCGCTGGATGCGCTTGAGTTCGATCTGCATCTGCTGGCGCAGCTTGAGGTCGAGCGCGCCGAGCGGCTCGTCGAGCAGCAGCGCGCGCGGGCGGTTGACCAGGGCGCGGGCGAGCGCCACCCGCTGCTGCTGGCCGCCGGACATCTCGCGGGGGCGGCGCTTCTCCCGGCCCTTGAGGTCGACGATCTCCAGCATCTCGCCGACGCGGCGTTTGATCTCGGCGTCGGGCACCTTCTTGCGCTTGAGCCCGAAGGCGACGTTGTCCCACACGTTCATGTGCGGGAACAGCGCGTACGACTGGAACACCATGTTCACATCGCGCTTGTTGGGCGGTACGTCGGTGACGTCCCGGCCGTGCAGGCGGACCGTGCCGCTCGACGGCTCCTCGAAGCCGGCGATCATGCGCATGGTGGTCGTCTTGCCGCAGCCGGACGGTCCGAGCAGGGAGAAGAACTCGCCTTCCGCGATGGACAGGGTGACGTCCTTGACCGCCCTGACCGTCTCGCCGTGGGAGAGATACTCCTTGGAGACCGCGTCGAGTTCTATGGCGGGAAC
Organism: Thermopolyspora sp. NPDC052614; assembly: GCF_040678635.1. Lineage (NCBI taxonomy): Bacteria > Bacillati > Actinomycetota > Actinomycetes > Streptosporangiales > Streptosporangiaceae > Thermopolyspora > Thermopolyspora sp. NPDC052614. The sequence goes on along the minus strand of NZ_JBFATZ010000002.1, from coordinate 634,059 downwards.
CTCGGGCCGATCACCGGATCGGCCGGCGGCGGCCGTGCCGGCCGCCGCCTCGCCCGCCTGGATATCCGTCATCCCAGGCCACCTTTTCTTGCGGGGGTCCTCCGCACGGCTCCCGAGAATAGGAGCTCGTTTGGGAAGCTTTATCACCTCATCAAGCACTTAATACACAGATATAGGGCTTGTATTGCCGGAGCGTTACTCGCCGATGTAGTGCATCACGTGCTTGACGCGGGTGTAGTCGTGCAGGCCGAAGACCGACAGGTCCTTGCCGTACCCCGAGTGCTTGAAGCCGCCGTGCGGCATCTCGGAGATGAACGGGATGTGGGTGTTCACCCACACCACGCCGAAGTCGAGCCTGTTGGAGAAGCGCATCGCCCGGCCGTGGTCCGTGGTCCACACCGAGCCGGACAGGCCGTACTTCACGCCGTTCGCCTTCGCCAGCGCGTCGGCCTCGTCGGTGAAGGTCTGCACGGTGATCACCGGGCCGAACACCTCGGTCTGGATCATCTCGTCGTCCTGGCGCAGGCCGTCCACGACCGTCGGGGCGAAGAAGTAGCCCTTGTCGCCGACGCGCTGCCCGCCGGTGAGCACCTTGGCGTGGCCGGGGGCGCGCTCGAAGAAGCCCTCGACGCGGGCGAGCTGGGTCGCGTTGTTCAGCGGGCCGTACGCGGCGTCCTCCATCTCCAGGCCGCCGGTCTTGGTGCTCGCCGCGGCCTCGGTGAGCGCGGCGACGAACCGCTCGTGCAGGCTCTCGTGCACCAGCACGCGGCAGGCCGCCGTGCAGTCCTGGCCCGCGTTGTAGAAGCCGGCCTCCGCGACGGACGCGGCGATGCCGGCGACATCCTTGACGTCCTCGAAGATGACGACCGGGGCCTTGCCACCGAGCTCCAGGTGCACCCGCTTGAGGTCGTCGGCGGCCGACTTGGCCACCTGCATGCCCGCGCCGACCGAGCCGGTGATCGCCACCATCTGCGCCGCCGGGTTGGCCACCACCAGCGCGCCGGTGCCGCGGTCGCCGACGACCACGTTGAACACGCCGGGCGGCAGGATCTCGCCGCAGATCTCGGCGAGCTTGACGGTGGAGACCGGGGTGGTGTCGGACGGCTTGAGCACGACCGTGTTGCCCGCGGCGAGCGCCGGGGCGATCTTCCACACGGCCATCATCAGCGGATAGTTCCAGGGAGTGACCTGCCCGACGACTCCGATCGGCTCATGCCGCACGATAGAGGTGTGATCGGCCAGGAACTCCCCCGCCGTCGGCCCCTCCAGCGTGCGCGCCGCGCCCGCGAAGAAGCGGAAGTGGTCGGCGGCCACCGGCATCTCGTCGTCGGCCATGAGCCGGCGCGGCTTGCCGGTGTTGCGGCACTCGATCTCCACGAACTCGGCGGCGTGCTCCTCGATCGCGTCGGCGATCTTCAGCAGGAGCGCGGCCCGATCCGCGGGGGTGGTGACGCCCCACGATTCGAACGCGGCGGCCGCGGCGGCGTAGGCCGCGTCGACGTCCTCCTGCCCCGATACCGGCGCCTCCAGGTAGGCCTCGCCGGTCGACGGGTCGATCACTTCGGAGAACCGGCCGCTCTTGGCGTCAACAAGCTCGCCGTTGACGTAGTTCTGCAGACGGCTGGTCATCGTCGACCTCCTCGTGAGGTGGCTGAACTGTCGCGACTCTGGCAGAGAGCCCGATTCGTGACAATAGATTTCGTGGCGAACATATCAAAAACCTACGGAATCGCTTGACAGAGGCCGTTGGGCTGACACCATGTCGCACCAAGGCCGCAACCTACTCGGAACGCCTGCGTAACAGGCATCGGCTACGAGCCGGGCCGTTCGGGGGACGGAAGGGAACGCGATGACGACGCCGCCCAGGGGAGCGCGCCACCAGGACGGGGCGCGATCGGGCCCGGTGGTGCTTGACGACATCTCCAAGCAGATCATCGAGCAGTTGCAGACGGATGGGCGCAAGCCGTACGCGGCCATCGGGAAGGCGGTCGGCCTCTCCGAGGCCGCGGTGCGGCAGCGGGTGCAGCGCCTGCTGGAGGCGGGCGTGATGCAGATCGTCGCGGTGACCGACCCCCTCATGCTCGGGTTCCCCCGCCAGGCGATGATCTCCATCAAGTGCGAAGGCGACCTGGAGCGGGTGGCCGACGAGCTCGCCACCATCGCCGAGATCGACTATGTCGTCCTCACGGCCGGGTCGGTCGACATCATCGTCGAGGTGGTCTGCGAGGGCGACCAGCACCTTTTGGAGATACTTGGGAAGATTCGGGCGATTCCCAGTGTGCGCGCCACGGAGACCTTCGTCTACCTCAAGCTCCGCAAGCAGACCTACTCCTGGGGGACGCGCTGATCGCCGCCGGGGCGCGGCGCTCCCGCTCAGCCCAGGCGGGCCACTGCCCGTACGGGTGAGCCGTCGGCTCCGAACAGGCGCAGCGGCAGCAGGGAGACCTCGATGGGCACGCCCGCCGACTGCGCCTCGACGAGCGCGTCCAGGTTCGCCAGGTTCTCGGCGATCACCACGCCCGCGCCGCACAGGGCGTGGTGGGCCGGAAGCTCCTCGGCGGGCGTGGCGTCCACGCTGAGCGCGTCGATCCCCACCGTGGGCACTCCGGCGCCGGCGAGCAGGCGGGCCGCCTCGGGGCTGAGATAGGGGTGGGCGTGGTAGTCCTCGGCGCCCCAGCGGGCCGACCATCCGGTCGCCACGAGCACGATCATGCCGAGGTGGGCGACGTCCGCGAACAGGTCCGGGCCGAGGGGCGTGCGCGGCGGCCTCCCCCGGGCGTCGACGACGACGGCCGGGCCGACGAAGTGGTCGAGCGGCAGCTCGTCGAGCGTCGACAGCCGGTCGTCGACGTGGCGGGGCGCGTCAACGTGCGTGCCGGTGTGCGAGCCCAGGCGCAGACCGAGCACGTTGCAGCCGTCCTCGGGGACGGTGAGCGCCGGCCGGAGCTCCACCTCCGGATCGCCTGGGTAGACGGGCATGCCCGTGGCGATCGGCACCGACAGATCGACGTACGCGCTCGTGGCTCCTCCACGGACTCGGCCTCGCGCCCTCCCCGGGGCGGGGAGAGAGAGGGCGGATCACCATCGTAGAGGCCGCCGCGGGCGCGCCGCCGCAGGCCGCCGCCCTGGGTCAGGGCTTGCCGGAGGTGTAGAGCCAGGCGTCGAACAGGTCGTCCAGCTCCTTGCCGGACATCTTCTCGGCGAGCGCGATCAGGTCGGCCGTCGAGGCGTTGCCGCCGCGATACTTCGCCGTCCAGGCCGGGAGCAGCTTGAAGAACGTCTTGTCGCCGATCTCCTTGCGCAGCGCGTGCAGCGTCATCGCGCCGCGGATGTAGACGAGGTTGTAGTCGAACATGTGGTCCCGGCCCGGGTCGCCGACCTTGCGCTGCCAGAACCTCTTGGCGTCCTTCTTGCCGGGCATGGCGGCCCGGAAGGTCTTCTCCGCGGACGGGCCGCCGTGCTGCTCCGCCCACAGCCACTCGGCGTAGGTGGCGAAGCCCTCGTTGAGCCAGATGTCCTTCCACGACTTGGGGGTGACGATGTCGCCGAACCACTGGTGCGCCTGCTCGTGCACGATCGTGAGCTTGTCGGCCGCCTGGTCGTACACCGGGCGGGACTGGGTCTCCAGGGCGTACTCGACGTCCAGGTCGTCCACGATGCCGCCGATGGAGCCGAACGGATAGGGGCCGAAGACCTTGCTCTCCCAGGCGACCGCCTGGGCGGTCGTCTTGTGCAGCCCCTTGGCGCCGTCCGCGACCCGGGGGTCATAGGCGGTGAGGTTCCACCGGCCGCCGGACTCGCTCTCCTTGACCTTGTAGTTGCCGATGGCGACCATCGCCAGGTAGCTGGCCATCGGCTTGCGCATCCGCCAGGTGACCGTGGTCTTGCCGTTCTTGACCAGGTTGAGCTTGTCGCGCTCGCCGTTGGCGAGGGCGGTGACGCCGGTGGGGGTGGTGATGTGGAAGGTGTAGGTGGCCTTGTCGGCGGGGTGGTCGTTGACCGGATACCAGGTACGCGCGCCCGTCGGCTCGCCCAGCGCCACCGCGCCGTCCGAGGTGTTGACCCAGCCGCAGGTGCCGAGGGCCTTGGTTGTGATCGGGGTGGGCTTGCCCGCGTACTCGACCTTGACGGTGAACTTCTCGCCCTCGGGCAGACCTCGGTGAGGAGTGATGATCAGCTCTTGGCCGTCGCGGCGGTGCTCGGCCCGTTCGCCGTTCACCCACACGCCGTCGATCTTGGGACCGGAGTAGTCCAGGTCGAACCGGGACAGGTCCTGGGTGGCCCTGGCCGTGATCCGGGCGACCGCCTTGAGGCGATGCGTGGCCGGGGTGAAGTCGAGCGTGAGGTCGTAGTGCTTGACGTCATATCCGCCGTTGCCCGCCTTGGCGAAGTACGGGTCACCGAGACCCGACGCACCCGGTTTGTAGGGGGGCGCGGAGGCGTACGCGTGGGCGGGGGCGGGGATCGCCAGGGTGACCGCGACGGCGAGGCCGACGGCGACCCGTGGGGAACGTCTGGAAAGCATGCGGGCTATCGTCCTATATCCGGCCATACCGCCGCAGCCGTGACATCAAAAGCGTTGCGGCACGCTCCGTACCGTGACCGCGTTGCCTCACCGGGTCCGGCCTTCCGGGTGCCACGACGACGCGCGATACACGCCACCGGTCCGGCAGCCAGCGCTCGACCCGGCACGCGTTGGTGAAAGTTACACACGTGCGGTGACCACATCGCCCCTGAACCCGGCCTTCCAGGCACCGCGACGACACGCGACACACGGCACCGGCAGCCGGTGTCCGGACTGACGCACGTTCGCGGACATCACGCACT
>NZ_JBFATZ010000002.1:495280-629135 GCF_040678635.1 Thermopolyspora sp. NPDC052614 | reverse complement strand
CGTCCCTGAACCCGGCCTTCCAGGCACCGCGACGACACGCGACACACGGCACCGGCAGCCGGTGTCCGGACTGACGCACGTTCGCGGACATCACGCAGGTGCGGCGATCTTGCCTCACCGAGTCCAGCCTTTCGGGCGCCGCGACGGCGCGATGGCGTACGGCGCTGACCGGCGCCTGTGGACGGTGCCCGACCCGGTGAAGGTTCGCGGAGATCGCACTACTCACGGTCGGCCGCCTCGGGCGTTCGCTTGGCGATCACCTCGGCCAGCTCGGCGAGGAACTCGTCCACCTCGCCGATGGCGTACCCCGGGCGGAGCAGCACGGTGGAGAATCTCGCGTCCCGTACGTCCGCCGGGGTGAGCGGGGCGTCGGTGGCTCCGCGCAGCGTCGCCACGACCCGGTCGAGGAACGCGTCCACCTCGTCCTCGTTGTATCCCATGCCGAGCCTGCCGGAGCGGAAACGCGCCCGCTCCACCCGCGCGGCCTGCTCCTCGAACCACGTCTCGGCGGGGGCGTCCGCCACGGCCGCGTGGGCGCCGTCGGCCGTCTCGTCGCCCGCGCCCGGCTCCGGCGGTTCCGCGGCCTCTGGCCGCACGCCGTCGATCGCCGTGACGGCGCCGTCCGTGGACCTCGCGCCCGTCGTGCCCGGCTCCGCGGACGCGGGCGGGCGGGCGTGGTCCTCATCGGCCCGCTCGCGGCTCACGGGTACGGCTTGCGCCGCCGCGGCCGGCACGGCCTCGCCGACCGTGAACGCGTCGATCACCGAGCCGTTCACGAACCCCTGCGGTGCTTCGACGGCGGACGCGGACGGCGCCCGGCGGGGGGTGACGTCCTTGTTCTCGACCGCGATGATGAACGCCTCCAAGGCGTAGTCGACGGCGAGCTCGTTATAGCCGCCGAGCCGTACGCGGAACCGGGCCGCGCGCAGCTCGTCGGCGGTGACCGGCTCGGACTCCAGGACTCCCTTGCCCAAGGTGGCCTCGATGCGCTTGATCAGGGCGTCCACCTCGTCGGGGTCGTAGCCGGGCCGTACCTCGGACACCCGTGGAAAGCGGTTCACACACTCCTCCGGTCCGCCTGCCGGAAACTGATGATCGTCCTACATTGTCCTGGTTGGTCTGTATAGGGTGCCAGATATATGCGGCTGTCAAACGTCTCCTTCCGGTACTCGCGGCGCGGACCGTGGATTTTTCGGGGAGTTGATCTGGATTTGCCGGGCGGAGCGGTGCTTGAAGTCACAGGTCGCAACGGCGCCGGCAAATCGACATTGCTGAAGCTGCTGGCGGGGGTCATGCCGCCGACCGGTGGAAGAATCGTGGACAGGCCGGACGGAGTCGGATACGCGCCCGAGGTCTTCCCCGCGGCGCAGCCGTTCAGCGCGGCCGCGTACCTCGCGCATCTGGCGCGCGTGCGCGGGGCCGCGCCCGCCGAGATCGGGACCTGGGCCGAGCGGCTGGGGATGTCGCACCTGCTCGCGGTGCCGCTCGCCGAGTTGTCCAAGGGCAGCGGGCAGAAGGTCGGCATCCTGCAGGCGCTGCTCGGCACGCCCGGCCTGGTGATCCTCGACGAGCCGTTCTCCGGGCTCGACGCGCGCACCCGCGAGGATCTGCGGACGATCATCGGCGAGGTGGCCGGGCGGGGCGGCATCGTCGTCGTCAGCGACCATCAAAACGCCCTGCGCGGGCTCGCGCACACGACGCGACTGCTGGTCGAGGACGGCACGATCCGTGCGGTCGCCGTGGAGGAGCGGCCTGCGCCCCGGCCGAGGAAGGTCGTCGAGGTGGTCGTGGACGCCGACGAGGCCGACGACGTCCGCCGCGCGCTCCAGGCCGAAGGGCGGCGGGCGCGGATCCGGGATTTCACGACGGCCGACGAGGATCGGTGGGACCTGGTCGGGGCAGGCGACGATCAGGGCGGGGAACTGGAGAGCCAGGCGATGCGGGGCAGGGCATGAACGTCGCCCTGGTGCGGTTCAAGGTGGCCGCGTACGCCCGATCGCATCTCATCCTGCAGCCGTTCCTGGCATTGCTCGTGCTGCTGATCCTGCTCTACTCGACCAGGGTTCCGGCGGGGGACGAACTCGCCGCCTACACCGATTCGGCGATCTTCCTCACCATCGTCTGCGGGTGGACGGCCAGGAGTCTGCTGAACTGTGAGCCGGACACGCAACGGCTGATCTCCATGACCTCGGCGGGACGGCCCCACCGGGAGGTCGTGGCAGGGGTCGTCGCGGCGGTCGTCGTCAATCTGGGGCTGGCGGCGCCGGCGATCGCGGTTCCCCTCGCCATCGGGTTCGCGGCGATGCCCGGCGGCGGCGTGATCGGAGTCGCTGCCGTGCTGCACCTGCTCGGCGTGTCGGCCGGGACCGCCTTGGGGGCGCTGACCAGCCGTCCCCTGCTACCCTCGCCCGCCACCTCGTTGCTGACGCTGGTCGGCGGGTACGTGACCATGATCGTGCTCAGCCTCACGCCGCTGGCCTGGGCCTCGGCGGTGCCGGCGGTGGTGTGGATGCGCGCGGTCAACGACGGCGACCTGGTGGCCCGGCTGCCGTTGTTCGCCGCGCACACGCTGGCGTGGTCGGGCGTGGCGCTGGCGGCCTACCTCTGGCTGCGCCGTACTCGCTGCTAGGGCCACCTCGCCGTGCATTCGGTGCCCGGCGAGGACAGCAGGCGTTCGCGGCCGTGCCCGCGGTAGCGCGCCGCACTCGTTGCGGAGCGTTTCGCGGCCGTGCCGTACGCGCCGAGGAGCCGTCAGCGGTCGGGGGCGGCGGCGAGCTGGCCGCAGGCGCCGTCGATCTCCCGGCCCCGGGTGTCGCGGACCGTCACCGGCACGCCGTGGGACTCCAGGCGGTGGACGAAGGCGCGCTCGTCCTTGGGGCGCGAGGCGGTCCACTTGGAGCCGGGCGTGGGGTTGAGCGGGATCAGGTTGACGTGCGCGAGTTTGCCCTTGAGCAGGCGGCCCAGCAGGTCGGCCCGCCACTCCTGATCGTTGATATCCCTGATCAGGGCGTACTCGATGGAGACGCGGCGGCCGGTCGTGGCGGCGTAGTTCCAGGCGGCGCCGAGGACCTCGGAGACCTTCCAGCGGGTGTTGATCGGCACGAGGGTGTCGCGCAGCTCGTCGTCGGGGGCGTGCAGCGAGACGGCGAGGGTGACCGGGAGGCCCTCGTTCGCGAGCTTCTCGATGGCCGGGACCAGTCCGACCGTGGATACCGTGACGTGGCGGGCCGAGATGCCCAGTCCCTCGGGCGCGGGATCCACCAGACGGTGCACGGCGTTGATCACGGCCTTGTAGTTGGCGAGCGGTTCGCCCATGCCCATGAACACGATGTTGCTCACCCGGTTGCCTCCCTGGCCGCCGACCCGTCCGGCGCCCTTGGCGCCGACCCCTCCGCCGGGGACCTGGCCGCTGTTCAGCGCGCGGGCTCCGGCCACCACCTGCTCGACGATCTCCGCGGTGGACAGGTTGCGGGTCAGGCCCGCCTGGCCGGTGGCGCAGAACGGGCAGTTCATGCCGCATCCGGCCTGGGAGGAGACGCACATCGTCACCCGGTCGGGATAGCGCATGAGCACCGACTCGACCAGGGCGCCGTCGAAGAGCCGCCACAGGGTCTTGCGGGTGGCGCCGTCGTCACAGGCGATCTCGCGTACGGGGGTGAGTAGATCCGGGAGGAGCTCGGCGGCGAGGCGCTCGCGCGACCCGGCCGGCAAATCGGTCATATCCGCGACCGAACCTGTGAGTTTGGCGAAGTAATGGCGGGAAAGCTGATCGGCACGGAACGGCTTCTCCCCCAGCTCGGCGATCGCGGCCCGGCGCTCGGCCATGGACAGGTCGGCCAGGTGACGGGGAGGCTTGGCCCTGCGGGGCGCGACGAAGGTGAGCTGGGTGGTCATCGTGATATCTCCGACGTCTCTATCGGTTGACGAAGGCGGTTCCTGACCGCCCATCAACGATCTAAGGTCCTGATATATGGCGATATTCCGGGGTGGGCCACCTCCGGCCAGGAGGGAGGTGCTCACCGACACCAATCCCTACGGCAGCCGCACCCTGGTGATCGAGGGCGACGAGGCGTCCTCCGTAGCCTACCTGTGCGATCCGCAAGGCGTGGTCCACGGGGCGGTCTGGCTCGCCAATCACACGGCCGCGCCGTCCGCCGTGGATCTGCACCGCCTCAACTCGGGCCTTCCGCCGGTGATGCCGAGGCCCAACACCCGGCACCCGAGCGGGAGAGGGCCGATCGACCCGGCGCGACTGGAGGTGCTGTGGTTCGAGGAGGGCGACGGGGTGGCCCTGTTCGAAGACGGGCTGCTGCTCGCGGTCATCCCCGGCTGGGCCGACATGGAGCGGGGCATGCCCGGGTACGCCCGCGACGCCATCGGCGAGACGCCGTTCGCCTGGTCGCTTGAGGAGGCCATGGAAGGGCTCGCGCCCCGCGTGGCCAAGGCGCGCTCGTACTGGAACTGGCGCAGCGGCGACGGGGCCTGGGAGGCGTACCGGCGACTCGTCATGGAGCATCTCGACGCCCGGGTCGGCCCCGCGCGGCGTTACTGGGACGTCAGCGACGGGCGTCTGCCGACGGTCGGCGTCACCGAACGCCCCCGGACGGAGTGGCGGAACTACGCGGTGCTGAGCACGGTCGGCATGAGCTGCCAGCGCATGCCCCAGGTGGAGATGTACATCGACCGGCCCGACGCCTACGCCCGGGTGGAACTCGCCATCGCCACCCGCGGCGACGCCCGGGACGCGGCCCGGCTCTTTCTGTGGCTGGCCCGCTATCCCTGGCAGTCTGTCACCTGGCTGGGGCACGGGCACACCGCCCGCTGGTACCACGAGCAGGCCACCTTCCCCGTCCCTGGGGGCTACAACGGAGTGTTCATGCTCGCCGACCTCGATTACCTGCCGGATCTGTCGGGCTTCGCCTTCGGCGGCGACAGCGTCAAGTGGCTCTGGCTGATCCCCGTCACCGACGCCGAACTCCGCAGCGTCGGGCACGGCTACGAGTTCCTCGCCGAACGCGTCGCGGGCCGTCTGCCCATATGACCTCCGACCGGTCCACCCGGTCCGATACACCCGGTTGACGCACCGGCCCCCGCACCGGCCGACCCCTGGGCCCACCGAGGTCCTGCGGCCCACCCCTGCCCCGTACGAAGGCGGGCTGCCCGGCACCCGGCCGATCAGCCGAACAGGTGGAGCAGCACCCACACCGGCACAAGGGTGAACAGCAAAGAGTCGAGGCGGTCCATCAACCCGCCGTGGCCGGGCAGCAGGTTGCCCATGTCCTTGATGCCGAGATCCCGCTTGATCACCGACTCGATCAGGTCGCCGAGGGTGGCGAAGATCACAACGACCGCGCCGAGGACCGCGCCCTGCCACAGCGCCCCGTCCACAAGGAAGCGGACGAGCAGGGCACCGCAGATCACACAGCTCAGAGCCGAGCCGGCGAATCCCTCCCAGGTCTTCTTCGGGCTGATGATCGGCGACATCTTGTGCCTGCCGAACAGTACGCCCGCGACATAACCGCCAATATCGCTACAGATCGTCACGGCGATGAAGACGACCACCCGGTGCGGGCCGTCGTCCTCGGCCAGCAGCAACGGCACGAATCCGGCGATCAACGCGGGATAGGCGCAGATGAACGCGGACGCCGTAGCGTCTCGGACATATCCGGCGGTGCCCGCCACCACGCCCTTCGCGTCTCCCGGCGGCGCAAGCATGCGCCAGGCCAGCGTGATCATCAGCGTCAGGGCGAAAGAACCAACCAGAAAGACCGGGCCGCCCCAGTACGTGCCGATCACCATGGTCAGCATGCCGCCAAGCAGCGGGGCGACCTGCACCTGAATGCCTCGGGTGGCGAACGCCCTGGCCAACTCGACGATCCCTACGCCGACGGCCGCCGCCACGACGAGGAGGAACAGCACCTTGACCGTGTAGAGAGAGACGAGGGTGACGCCGCCGAGGCCCACCCCGACGGCGATCGCCGCCGGAAGGTTCCGGCCGGCCCGCCCGCCAGAGGCCTTCCGGCCATCCCCCGCATTCGGAACGTCCGTGTCGGCACCGTCCTTACCTGAGCCCTTCGTCCCAGGCCCGCCGGTGCCGGAACCGTCCTTACCCGGGCCGTTCGTCCCAGGCCCATCCGCGTCGGCGCTGCCTGCACCCGAGCCGCTCGTCCCCGGCCCGCCGGTGCCGGAACTGTCCTTACCCGGCCCGTTCGTCCCGGGTCCGTCGGTGCCAGCGCCGTCCTCACCCAGGCCGTTCCTGCCCGGCTCGTCCGTGTCGGCGCTGTCCTTACCCGAGCCCTTCGTCCCAGGCCCGTCGGTGTTGGCACTGTCCTCACCCAGGCTGTTGGTGCCGGGCCCGTCCGTGTCGGCGCTGCCTTCACCCGGGCCGTTGGTCCCGGGTCCGTCGGTGCCGGTGCCGTCCTTACCTGGGCCGCTCCTGCCCGGCTCGTCCGTGTCGGCGCTGTCCTTACCCGAGGCCTTCGTTCCAAACCCGTCGGTGTTGGCACTGTCCTTAGGCGGGCCGTTCGTGCCGGGCCCGTCGGTGTCGGCACCGTCCTTGTCTGAGCCGTCCGTGCCGACACCGCCCATGCTCAAGCCATCCGCGTCGGCGGCTTCGCCGCCGGCGCTCGCATCGTTCCGCTCTTGGCGGGTTCCGACGGCGTCGCCTCGCCCCGGCAGGGCGACCTCCACTCGGGTGACCGTACCCGTGCCGGGATCGTTCTCACCGACCGGTGGGACATCGCCGCCCGCGTCTCCGGGTGAGCCTGAGTTCGCCGCCGCTGCTTCCAAGGGGGTTCCGCGCTTTCCTGACCCATGATCTTCAACCATATGATCCGGCGACGCGTATTCCCCGCGAAAGCGCGCCATCGGAGAGCACGTCGACCCCTCCCCGAAATCACGCTCCCGAACGCAGCTCAACCCCGCCGATACGCGATGCTCGGATCACACGGCCTCTCGCCGTCTGTGCGAACAGCTTAAGGCCGGGCGGCGCGGACCGCGCCGACGGCTCCGCGGCCGACCGCTCAGACCTCCAGCAGCTCGGCTTCCTTGTGCTTGAGCAGCTCGTCGATCTTGGCGACGTGCTTCTGGGTGAGGTCGTCGAGCTCCTTCTCGGCCCGTCGCACCTCGTCCTCGCCCGCCTCGCCGTCCTTCATCAGCTTGTCCAGGGTGTCCTTGGCGTGCCGGCGGATGTTGCGCACGGAGACCCGGCTGTTCTCCGCCTTCGCCCTGGCGATCTTGATGTACTCCTTGCGGCGCTCCTCCGACAGCTCGGGGAACACCACGCGGATCACCTGGCCGTCGTTGCCCGGGTTTACGCCGAGGTCGCTGTCCCGGATCGCCCGCTCGATCGCGTTCATCGCGCCCTTGTCATAGGGCTGGACGATGACCATGCGGGGCTCGGGCACATGGAACGACGCGAGCTGCTGGATCGGGGTCGGCGTGCCGTAGTACTCAGCGCTGATCTTGTTGAACATCGCGGGCGTGACGCGTCCCGTGCGGATCCCGGCGAAGTCCTCCCGGGCGACCTCCACCGCCTTGTCCATCTTTTCCTCGGCTTCGAGGAGAGTTTCGTCGATCATCGCGGCTCCCTATTTTCCCGCCGGACTCACCAGCGTCCCGATCTTCTCACCGCGCACCGCACGCAGGATGTTACCTTCCCCCATCAGGTCGAAGACCACGATGGGCAGGCCGTTGTCCATGCACAGGCTGATCGCGGTGGCATCCATGACCCCCAGCCCCCGGGTGAGGACCTCGCCGTAGTCGAGCCGGTCGAACCGTACGGCGTCGGGGTTCTTGCGCGGGTCGGCGTCGTAGACGCCGTCCACCTGGGTGCCCTTCAGCAGCGCCTCCGCCCCGACCTCGAGGGCGCGCTGGGCCGCGCAGGTGTCGGTGGAGAAGAAGGGCGAACCGAGACCCGCCCCGAAGATCACCACACGACCCTTCTCAAGGTGGCGGATGGCGCGACGCGGCAGGAACGGCTCGGCGACCTGCTGCATCGTGATCGCGGTTTGCACCCGGGTCTCCACACCGCGCTTCTCCAGGAAGTCCTGCAGCGCCAGGCAGTTGATGACCGTGCCGAGCATGCCCATGTAGTCGGCCCGCGCCCGGTCCATGCCGCGCTCGGAGAGCGCCGCCCCCCGGAACATGTTCCCGCCGCCGACGACCACGGCGACCTGCACGCCACCGCGCACCGCCTCCGCGATCGAGTCGGCGAGGTGCGCGACGACGGTCGGATCGATGCCGAGCGGCTCGCCTCCGGCGAAGGCCTCGCCGGACAGCTTGAGCATGACCCGCTTCCACCGCAACTGCCCGCGATGATGTGCCGACGCGGCGGGTTTCGATGTCTCCTGCACGGCGGCGGCCTCCTCGTTCTCGGCGGGCGACTCGTTCTCGACGAGCCCGGTTCCCGGTGCCTCCAGGCTCTGTCCGGCTCGGGCCTGAGCCCGATGAGCGGCGCGGCCCGGACCGGGCCGCGCCGCTCCTGCGACTAGCCTAAGCCTGTCCCACCTTGTATCGGGCAAAGGCGAGCACCTGCACGCCCGCCTCCTCGGCGACCTTGGCGATGTTCTTCTTGTTGTCCTTCACCCAGGCCTGCTCCAGCAGCGTGAAGTCCCGGAACCAGCCCTTGATGCGACCCTCGACGATCTTGGGAAGGGCGGCCTCCGGCTTGCCCTCCTCGCGGGTCATCTGCTCGAAGACGGCCCGCTCCTTCTCCAGGACCTCGGCGGGCACCTGGTTCGGGCTCAGGTACTTGGGCGCCATCGCGGCGGCGTGCTGCGCCACGTCCTTGGCGACCTGCGCGTTCGGCTTGTCGAGCTGAACCAGCACGCCGACCGCCGGAGGCAGCTGCGGGTCGGTCTTGTGCAGGTAGGACCCGATGTAGCCGCCCTCAAGCAGCGCGAACCGGCGAATCTCGATCTTCTCGCCGAGCGCGGCGTTCGTCTCGTCGAGCAGCTCCTTGACCGTCTTGCCGTCGATCTGGGACTCCAGCAGCGTGGGCACGTCGGCGGGCTTGGTGGCGACGATGTGCTCCACGACCTGCGCAGCCAGCGCCTGGAAGCGCTCACCCTTGGCGACGAAGTCGGTCTCGCAGTTCAGCTCCAGCATCGCGGCGAGCGAGTCGCCCTCGTGCTTGACGGCGATCAGACCGTTGGAGGCGGTCCGGGCCTCGCGCTTGCCGACATCCTTGGCACCCTTGACGCGCAGGATCTCGATGGCCTTGTCGAAGTCGCCCTCGGCCTCTTCCAGCGCCTTCTTACAGTCCATCATGCCGGCGGCGGTGATCTCGCGAAGCCGCTTCACGTCGGCCATGTTCACGGAAGCCATTGTCCTGATTCCTGTTTTCTGAGATCTGTCTGAATGTCGTCGTGCGGAGGGTGGGTGCGGATGTCCCGCAGCCCATCCGGCGCGATGCGCCGCGATGAACCCCGTCGTCCGCGCCCACCCCACGGGTAGCTTCGCGTCGCCGTACGGCCCGGCCGCCGGCCGCGCGAGTGTCAGGCCTGCGGCTGCTCGGACTCGCCCTCGGCGGCGGGAGCCTCGGCGCTCTCGCCCTCGGCGGCCGACGCGGCGGCGCCCTCCTCGGAACGGGCGAGCAGTTCGCGCTCCCACTCGGCCAGCGGCTCGGCCTCGGCGACGCCCGCCGGCTTCTCGTCACCGCCGCGGGCGGCGCCCGCACGCGCCATCAGACCGTCGGCAACACCGTCGGCCACGACCCGGGTGAGCAGGCTGACGGCGCGGATCGCGTCGTCGTTGCCCGGGATCGGGTAGTCGACCTCGTCGGGGTCGCAGTTGGTGTCGAGGATCGCCACGACCGGGATGCCGAGCTTCTTGGCCTCGTTGATCGCGATGTGTTCCTTCTTGGTGTCCACGACCCAGATCGCGCTCGGGACGCGGGACATGTCGCGGATGCCGCCGAGGGTGCGCTCCAGCTTCTCCTTCTCGCGGCGGCGCATCAGGAGCTCCTTCTTGGTGAGCCCGGAGCCGGCCACGTTGTCGAAGTCGAGCTCCTCAAGCTCCTTGAGCCGCTGAAGCCGCTTGTGCACCGTGGAGAAGTTGGTGAGCATGCCGCCCAGCCAGCGCTGGTTCACGTACGGCATGCCGACCCGCGAGGCCTGCTCGGCGATGGCCTCCTGGCCCTGCTTCTTGGTGCCGATGAACAGGATGGTGCCGCCGTGCGCGACCGTCTCCTTGACGAAGTCGTAGGCGCGGTCGATGTAGGACAGCGACTTCTGCAGGTCGATGATGTAGATGCCGTTGCGCTCGGTGAGAATGAAACGCTTCATCTTCGGGTTCCACCGACGCGTCTGGTGGCCGAAGTGAACGCCGCTCTCCAGGAGCTGTCGCATGGTGACGACGGGGGCCATGGTCGTGGTCCTCCATGGTCGTGTGCCCGCAGGCACGGTCTCGGTTTGCCGCGGAGACCTCCGGTCTCCGCCCTGACGCCCGCGGCCGACCCTGCCGGAGAGAGCCCCGGACCGAGGGATCGGCCTTCCTGCACGAGCGTGCGTAGTCGGCCCGCCCTAACACGGGCCACCGGAAAGTCTACCTGGAACCGCCTCCAATCCTGACCGTCCTCATGACGCCCCTCCCGCCGCCACCACGCCCCCGCCTCAACCACCCCACCGCCTCCGCAACTCCACCGCGACCTCACCGCCTGCACGACCCCACCGCTTCACAACCCCACCGCGACCCCACCGCCTGCACGACCCCACCGCTCCATGACGCGACGGCACCACCGTGGACCCGCCCTCACCATGAGCCCTGGCCCTCGCCCTTAACTCGTTGTATCGCCGACCGCTCGTTCTCTCACCGTCCCGGGATCCACGACCTGCCCGGATGCTTCGTCTACCGGACCATCGAGGACCTGGACGCCATCCGGGACCATTGCATCCTGGCCACCGACTCGAGATCGTGAACTCCGGATTCATGAGCCAGCGCGCCGCACCGGTGAGCCGTCCGCCCGCCGACCATCACCGACGATCGTTGTCCAAAGTCCACTGGACGCCTTTTGGACGCGAATCCCTTGGTGCCCGCCCACGCCCCGTGCACCGCACGGTGATCCTTGCGACGCCCGGCCCCACCCCAGCCCCGACGAACCCACCCCGCCCGCCCTGTGAAGACCTCCTACCATGACGCAGGTGCACAACCGTGAGCTCGTCGTCCTCGGCACCGCGAGCGCCGTTCCCACCCGGCACCGCAACCACAACGGCTACCTGCTCCGCTGGGACGGCACCGGCTTCCTCTTCGACCCGGGCGAGGGAACCCAGCGGCAGATGCTGTACGCCGGGGTGACGGCGCACGACATCGACTGGATCTGCGTCACGCACTTCCACGGCGACCACTGCCTGGGCGTCCCCGGCGTCCTGCAGCGCATCGCCCGCGACGGCGTGCCCCACCCCGTGCGCGCCGTCTACCCCGCCTCCGGGGAGGTCTACTGGCGACGCATGCGGCATGCCGCGGTCTTCGCCGACACCGACGTCATCAGGCCCACGCCGATCGACGGCGAGGCCGCCGAGTTCGACGCGGGCCCGGTGAGACTCACCGCCCGGCCGCTCTCGCATCCCGTCGACGCCTACGGATACCGCCTCGACGAACCCGCCGGCGTCCGCATGCTCCCCGAACTGCTCGCCCGATACGGCATAGCCGGTCCCGCCGTCGGCGAGCTGCAGCGCACGGGCAGAGTGACCGCCCCGGACGGCTCCACCGTGCTCTTGGAGCAGTGCAGCCGCCCCCGTCCGGGCCAGAGCGCCGCCTTCATCATGGACACCCGCCTGTGCGACAACGCCTTCGCCCTGGCCGACAACGTGGACCTGCTCATCGTCGAATCAACGTTCCTGTCCGCCGAACAACCCCTGGCCGAGGCCTACGGCCACCTCACCGCCGCCCAAGCCGCCCGCATCGCCCACGAGGGCAACGCCCGCCGCCTCGTCCTCACCCACTTCTCCGAGCGCTACACCACCGACGACGAGCCCCGCTTCCTCGAGGAGGCCTCCGCCCACTACTCCGGTGAGATCATCCTCGCCCAGGACCTCCTTCGCGTCCCCGTCCCCAAACGCCCCACCGCCCCCTGACCGCCAGGCATCTCCCCCGACCGACAGCCAGGCATCCCCCTACATCGTCCTGTCCAAGGCCGTCCTCAGCCGTCTCACTTCCAGAGACCATCCTCCGCGCCCGCCGCCCACAGCCAATCCCAACCTCCACCAACCCACGGAGCCCACCTCAGGCTTGCCAGGCCCGGACCAGACATCCGCCCTATCCACAGAACCCCGTTCACCTCGTTCCCCACGGCGTCCCATGCCGCAAAGTCGCCGCATGACAAGGTCACAGACCCCCCTGCACCGTGCGAGGCGATACGGCAGGCAGGCCGCCCGCATCGTCCTCGCACTCACGCTGGCGGCGGCGAGCGGCTTCACATCGGCCCCAGAGCCACGTCGGCGCCCACCACTCGACGGCCCCATCCACGTCCTCCGCCACTTCGCGCCCCCGGCATTTCCATGGCTGGCCGGGCACCGCGGCGTAGACCTCGCCGCCGAACCCGGAGCTCAGGTCAAGGCCCCCGCAATGGGAAGAATCGGCTACACGGGCCGCGTGGCCGGACGCGGCGTCGTCACCATCCTCCACGAGCACGGCCTACGCACGACCTACCTACCCGTACGCCCCCTGGTGGAACGCGGAGCCCCGGTCCGCCCCGGCGACGTCATCGGACTGCTGGAACCGCTCCCGGGCCACTGCCCCGTCTCCTGCCTCCATTGGGGCCTCCTCCGCGACCGCCACTACCTCGACCCACTCCTGCTCCTGGGCCGCCCAAGAGTCAGGCTTCTCCCCTTCTGGCACGTCCCCTTCGGTTCCCCCGCCTTCCTGCCCCCAACCCCACCGTCGCCCGCCCCCCGACCGTAAGACCCTGCGCCGTAAGACCCAGCGCGTGGCCTGCCGCCCCGACGGCGGTGCACTGAACCACGACACCCAGCCGCACATCCCGCAAGCGCGATCATCGAGCCAGCCCGGGAACGGTCGCCGAAGCACGCTCAGAGCATCGCTGGGTGCTCCGGAAGCGGCGACCGGGTACCCCAGCCACGGTCCCTAAGCACCACAGAGGCGACCCTGAAGCGATCAACGAACGCCCGGGAACGGCCACCGGGTACCCCAGGAACGGTCACCGAAGCACACCCCCACAGCACCAGCACCGAATGCCCCGGAAGCGGCCACCGGGTAGGTAACCCCCAGCCACGGCCCCCAAGCACCACAGGGGCCACCCGGAAGCGATCAACGAACGCCCAGGAACGGCCACCGGGTAACCCAGGAACGGTCACCGAAGCATGCCCCAAAGCACCAGCAGCGGGGCGGCCGGGAGCGGCCACCGAGGTACGCCCGGAAGCGGTCATTGGAGCGTCCCGGGGCGGAGGCGCCATCCCTGGCCGGCGCGTTCGACGTAACCGGCGGCGGCGAGACCGCCCAGGCAGGTGAGGGCGGTGGAGAGATCGACTCCCGCCTCGACGGCGATGGAGGCCGGACCGGCACCCCCTCGGCCGGGTACCGCGTCCAGCACCTGCCGCATGACCTGGCTCAGGGCGTCGCGGGGCAGCACCGGGCCGCGGCGACGGGGAGCCAGGTCGTCGCCGATTGTGCCGA
Organism: Thermopolyspora sp. NPDC052614; assembly: GCF_040678635.1. Taxonomy (NCBI): domain Bacteria; kingdom Bacillati; phylum Actinomycetota; class Actinomycetes; order Streptosporangiales; family Streptosporangiaceae; genus Thermopolyspora; species Thermopolyspora sp. NPDC052614. Next base: position 615,503 of record NZ_JBFATZ010000002.1, on the reverse strand, counting down.
CGAGATCGACGACCTCCTCGGGGGTGGTGACGCACACCGCCTTACCCTGCCGGATGAGCTGGTGACATCCCGCGGAGGTGCCGGAGGTGACCGGTCCCGGCACCGCCCCCACGGGGCGACGCAGCGACACGGCGTGCCCCACCGTGTTCAGCGCCCCGCTACGCAGCGCCGCCTCGACGACGATCGTCCCTCTAGACAGCGCGGCGATCAGGCGATTGCGGATCAGGAAGCGCAGGCGGGTCGGGCGAACGCCAGGCGGGCACTCGCTGACGAGGAGCCCGTTCTCCCGCACCAGGCGGAACAGGTCGTGATGGCCCAGGGGATAGTCGATGTCGGTGGCGCAGGCGAGCACCACGATGGTCGGCGACTCGCCCCCCAAGGCACTCCGGTGCACCGCCCCGTCGATCCCGTACGCACCGCCGGAGACGACCGTCCAGCCCATGTCCCCCAACGAGGCTCCGAACTCGGCCGCCACGTGCGTGCCGTAGGCAGTGGCGGCCCGCGACCCCACGATCGACACCGACTTCAGGCAGGAGAAGCGCAGATCGGCGTCCCCCCACAGCCACAACCCGTACGGCCGCGCATATCCGAGGTCGTCCAACTGGGTGGGCCATTCGATGTCACCCGGCACGATCAGCCGCGCGCCCATCGACTCACCGGCGGCGAGATCCCGCGCCGGATCCGCCGTTTCCAGCCGCGCCCGCCATGCCTCAAGCGAACGTTGGACATCGACTCTCCTGCCCGCCACCATCCGCATCCGGTCTTCCTGACCGCCGCGCCTTCGGCCGCCTCCCTCCCGCCTGGCACCGTCCATGCCCGCTCGTGCCATGTCCGCTCGTGCCAGGTCCGCTCGTGCGCCCTGCGAACCGCAACCGCACCCGGGAGCCCTTCCGGCGGCGACCGTGTCACCTTCTCCGCGCCCGCCGCAGTGCCCATCGCCGTGCCCATCGCCGTGCCCACTGCCGCGCCCATCGCCGTGCTCACTGCCGTGCCCGTCGCCGCGGTTTCGGCAGCGACCTTCGCCGCCGTCGTGTGCCGCGACTCCGGCACCCTCCCGGACGCTCGCCCCTGCACCGGCGTCCACGCCGCCATCGCTCGCCCGGCACGCCACGCCGCCCGCGCCCGTAGCGCCACGGCTCCGGCTCTGCCCGCATCCGCAGGTGGCCGCAGGGCATCCACAGGTGGCGGTGGGGCATCCGCAGGTGGCCGTGGAGCCTTCGGTCTTCTCGGCGGAACCGGGTGTTCGACCATCGTCGTCAGGAGAGGTGACGGCGAGGATCCCGATAAGGTCGCCAGCGCGAATGCGGGTCAAGGTCTCCACGGCACCCAGCCGGGTCAGGAGGTACCCGAGAAGTGGGTCGCCGGGGTCGGCCACGCGCATGAGCGTCGCCCGGGCCAGACGCTCGCGGGTGAGGGCCTGGCCTGCGGAGGAGGCGAGGCCGGGACGGATGGGCGGGGTTACCACTGTTCACCTAGCCAGAGAGTGAGGGCGGCGTGGGTCTCGTCGATGGTGGGGCGGTCCTTGCCGGCGAGGTCCGCGAGCGTCCAGGAAAGGCGTAATGCGCGGTCGACGCCGCGGGCGCTGAGTTCCCCGGTGTCGAGGCAGCGCTGCAAGGGGGCCGTGGCCTCTTCCTCAAGGCGAAGGTCGCCGTGCAATGCCGAGGTGGGGACTTCGGCGTTGCATCGCCACGGGGTGCCGGCCAGGCGTTTGGCGGCCCGTTCGCGGGCGGCCAGGACGCGCTCGGCGACGACCTTGCTCGACTCGATGAAGCGGCGGTCGGCGAGCAGCTCGCGGCGGGTGAACCGGCGCAGCATGACCTTGACGTCCACCCGGTCGAGCAGCGGGCCCGAGAGCCTGGCCAGGTAGCGGCGGCGCAGGTGGGGCGTGCAGACACAGATGTTGTCCTGGCCGCCGGCGTGGCCGCAGGGACAGGGGTTGGACGCAAGGACGAGGAGGAAACGGGCGGGAAAGGTGACCGTCCCCGCGGCCCTGGAGACCGTGACCACGCCCGACTCCAGCGGCTGCCGCAGGGATTCCAGGACGCTCGCGGGGAATTCGGGGGCCTCGTCGAGAAAGAGCACGCCTCGATGCGCGAGGCTCACCGCTCCGGGGCGAACCATGCCGCTTCCGCCGCCGATGATCGCGGCGGCGGTGGCCGTGTGGTGCGGGGCCATGAACGGCGCGCGAGTCAGCAGCGGCTCACCGGGGGGCAGTGTGCCCGCCACAGAGTGAATCGCGGTGATCTCGAGCGCCTGGTCGCGTTCGAGCGGTGGAAGCAGCGTGGGCAGGCGCTCGGCCAGCATCGTCTTGCCGGTTCCGGGCGGCCCCAGCATCCACAGATTGTGGCCACCGGCCGCGCACACCTCCAGGGCGTGTCGTGCCGCCGCCTGCCCGGCGACGTCGGCCAGATCGAGCCCCGGCGGGTCATCCCCATGCGCGTACGGCTCCGTCCTCGGCACGAGCGGCGGCGTCGCCGCACCCGGATCATCTTCGTGCGCGTACGGCTCGTCACCCGCCTGACGGCACCGCCGGGCTCCGCCGCCGAGCGCGGCCTCGCCCCCGGCCGGCATCCCCGCACCGATGGTCTGCGCGGACGCGCCGGACACCGGCCAGGGACCGTCCGGCCTGCCGGAGCGCAACCACCCGACCAGAAGCGCCAGGTTCTCCGCGGGCACGACGGTGATGCCGGGCACCAGGCGCGCCTCGGCGATGTTGGCGACCGGCACCACCGCCGTGTCCGCCCCGGCCTCGGCTGCGGCCAGCATCGCGGGCAGCACGCCTCGGACCGGACGGATCGTCCCGTCCAAGCCGAGCTCGCCGATGAAGAACGGATCGGCGATCCGGGCCGCGGGGACCAGGTTCGCGCCCGCGAGGAGGCTAACGGCGATGGCGAGGTCGAAATGGCCGCCCTTCTTCGGCAGCCCGGCGGGGAAGAGGCTGACGGTGATCCGGGCGTCGGGCCAGACGAAGCCGCTGTTGATGACGGCGGAGCGGACGCGGCCCCTGGCCTCGCTCAACGCGGTGTCGAGCAGGCCGATCAGGTGGGTGCCCGGCACTCCCCTGCCCACGTCGGCCTCGACCTCGACCACTCGGCCGCTGACCCCGATCAGCGCGACGCAACGCGTGCGGGCCACGGGCATTCAGCTCACCCCCCGCTCGTAGCGGACGACGAGCTGCCCCGCGAACAGCTCAAGGGCCACGACGTCGATGCGGATGCGCTCGAAGGACTCGCCCTGGCCGCTGAGCCACCGGGCGGCGAGCCCGTACAGCCGGGCCACCTTGTCCTCGTTGACCGCCTCCAGGCCGGTGCCGTGGCTGCGCCCCGAGCGGGTCTTCACCTCCACCACGACGAGGGTGTCGCCGTCGCGGGCGATGATGTCGATCTCGCCGCTCCGGCAGCGCCAGTTGCGTTGCAGGATGCGCATGCCGAAGTCGCGGATGAATGCCGCGGCGACCTGCTCGCCGCGCCTGCCCAGCTCGTTCCTCCCGGCCATGGGACCACCTCCGGCCCAGACCTTCGCGCACGAGAGGCCCGCCCGAAGCACCCGAACCGCTTTCTGTGGATAACGGCCGCGGCGGCCGACGACCCTGTTCGAGCACCCGGGCACGGCGACGGGGAGCCCTTGCGGCCCGGCCCGCGCTGCGGCGGCCCCGTCGCATACGCCCCCTCGGGCGGTCCCCCGTCGTGCGCCCGCCTCGACGTTCCCCGACATGACGGCGAGGCCTGGCCCGCGCCGACGCAGATCGCCGCGACCCGCGTCGGAGGTCGTTCACCACGGGCGCATCGGACGGGGCACGCAGCAGATGGGCACGGCGGCCACTGCATCCGCCACGCCAACGTCGAGTGGAACCCCGAGCAGGTACCCGGCCAGTTCGTCGGCCGCCACCTCGACGTCGCCGAAGGGGAAATATCGGCCCCGCTGGACGCCCGGTCCCCGGCCGACAACCGCCAGGGCGCGTGGCCCGGTCGGCGGTTCCGCAGGACGCGCACGCATGCCGCAGACGCCCAATGCGGGCGGAATCCCGCAGACGCCCAAAGAGGGCGGAATGTCCGGAGCCTCAGCTCTCGTCGCGGCAGGCCGGGCCGCGGCCGGGCGGCGGGTGGGCGAAGATCAGCTCGAGAAACCCTCCTTGGGCATCTCCAGGTCGGGCTTGGCCAGTTCCTCGACGTTGACGTCCTTGAACGTGACGACCCGTACGTTCTTGACGAACCTGGCCGGGCGGTACATGTCCCAGACCCAGGCGTCCTGCATCTTCACGTCGAAGAAGACGTCCCCGTTCTCGGCGGTGCGAACGTCGAGATCGACGGAGTTGGTGAGATAGAAGCGCCGCTCGGTTTCGACGACATAGGTGAACAGGCCCACGACGTCGCGGTACTCCCGGTAGAGCTGCAGCTCCATCTCGGTCTCGTACTTTTCGAGATCCTCTGCGCTCATTCCGGTCCTCCTGTTCCGTGCTTCCGGGTCACGTGCGCCTGGCTTCGCGCTTTCAATGTCCGCTTACCCGCCGCGTCGCGCCCGGATCGGCGTGCCCGATCAGGCAACCCCGGCCCCCAGTTCATTGTCCCGCATCTCCTCCCCCCGCTCGGACCGTGCCACGGTGACGAAGGAGAATCGGTGGTGCGGACTCGGCCCGTGCGCGGCGAGCGCCGCCCGGTGCGCGGCGGTCACATACCCCTTGTGCTCGGCGAAGCCGTACTCGGGATAGGACTCGTGCAGCGCGGTCATCATGCCGTCCCTCGTCACCTTGGCCACGATCGACGCCGCGGCCACGCAGGCCGCCACCTGGTCCCCCTTCCACACCGCCAAGGACGGCGCCGGGAGGCCCGGCACCGCGAACCCGTCGACGAGTACATACCCGAGCTCACAGCTCAACCCGGCCACCGCGCGACGCATTCCCGCGATGTTGCACCGGTGCAGCCCCGAGGCGTCGATCTCGGCCGGGGGGATGACCACCACGTGCACGGCGCGCGCGGTCGCCATGATGCGGTCGTACAGTTCGCGGCGTCTGGCGGGCGGGATCAGTTTGGAGTCGGTCAGGCCGTCGATCTCGCGCCCCAGGACGACGGCGGCGACCACCAGCGGACCGGCGCAGGCCCCCCGTCCCGCCTCGTCGACTCCGGCGACCGGGGACAGCCCCCGCCGGGCGAGCGCACGCTCGTAGCCGTAGAGCCCCGAATCCCGCCGGACGATGCTCGGGCGCGGGCGATAGGCAACAGTCATGACAGTACGCAGCGTACGCCCCATTGCGTCGGGGCGGCCATAAGATACCGGCCACTCCCCGGCCGCCATCCTTTGTGCACCTGGGCACACTTTGTGTGGTGCGAAGTAACGCTTGGCGTTAACGGATCTTCTCGAATGCCGGCGGAGTCGACAGCAGCCTCATCCGGGACGGCGGCCAGTAGATCGCCCACGCCCGGCCCAGCACCACGTCCTCGGAGATGGTGCCGTAGAACTCGTCGTTAAGGAAGTACCGCGAGTCGCGGGAGGCGACCCTGTGATCACCCATCACCCACAGCCGTCCCTTCGGCACCTTGACCTCGAAGTCGTCGCCCGAGGCGTAGTCGCCGGGGTAGAGGTAGTCCTCGTCCAGCGGCACGCCGTTGACCGACAGCCGATGCTTGGAGTCGCAGCACGTCACCGTGTCGCCGCCGACCCCGATCACCCGCTTGATCCAGTCGGTGCCGTCCCAGCCCTTGAACACCACCACATCGCCTCGATCGGGCGAGCCGGACAGCCGGTTGACCAGCACCCGGTCGTTCTCCAAAAGGGTGTTCTCCATCGACTCGGACGGGATCCAGAACGTCCCGATGACGAACATGCGCAGCAGCAGCGCCACCACGACGCCGCCGGCGATGAGCAGGATGGTCTCCCGCCACCCGCTGCGCTTGCCCGCCGCCGCGGCCCTGTCCTTGTCGGCGCTGTCCTTATCGGCCCTGTCGGCGCTGTCGGCGCTCTCCCCGCCCGTGCCGTCCGCGATCTGGGCCGCGCGCCCGCCCGGCTCCTGATGCGGGTCCCGGCCGGGGGCACCCTCGGTGCCGTCCACCGCGCCGCTCGTCGCGCCGTTCACGGCACCGCCTCTCGGGTCTTTTCCGTCATCGCCTGCCAAGCCGCTTCCCGGGCCCCTTCTCAATCCGCGACCCGGGCCGCCGGCGTCGCCGCGCGGATCGTCAGCGGAACCGTCGCGGGCACCGCCGTTCGCGCCCGCGACCGTGCCGTCGGCAGGGCTCACGACAGATCGATCCGTGGCCGGGTCAGCCGTCGCCGCAACGCCATCAGCGGTATCGCACCCGCGAAGCCCAGGACCAGCGGGGCCTGGCCGGTCAGCGCGCCGGCCGCGTGCAGCGCGGGCTGGGTGAACGTCTCGGGGATCGGCAGCGTCGCGGCCCGGGAGAACGGCCACACGATCACGAACGCGCGGCCGATCACCTGGTCCTGCGGGATCGTACCGCCGCCCGGGTCACCCTGGTGCGAGCGCGAGTCCAGCGACACCGACCGGTGATCGCCCATCACCCACAGGCGGCCCTCCGGCACGGTGATCTCGAAGGACTGGTCGGAGGGCTTGTCGCCGGGGTACAGGTAGGAGTGCTCGTCGATCGGCACGCCGTTGACCGTGATGCGCCCGGTGCCCTTCTCACAGCACCTGACCTTGTCCCCAGGGACGCCGATGACCCGCTTGATGTAGTCCTTCTCGCCCGGTACGACGCCGAACGCGGTGCCGATCCAGCGGCCGAACGCGGCCACCGGGTTGGACGGCTCCTCAAGGTCGATCTCGGGATCCCAGGAGTCGACGCCGGAGAACACCACGATGTCGCCGCGCTCGATGTCACGGGTGTGATAGACGAGCTTGTTCACCAGAACCCGGTCGTTGGTGAGAAGCGTGTTCTCCATCGACTCGGATGGAATGTAGAAGGCCTGGACGACGAACGTCTTGATCACTAGCGCGAGAATGAGCGCGACCACCACCAAGACGGGAAGTTCGCGCCAGAAAGAGCCCTTCTTCTCCTTCTTCTCGTCCTTCCCCTTGCCACCCTTTGCGGCAGGCGGCTGAGTGTCTTCAGCGACCACTTCCACCTCGTCCCCGGCAGGGCTCCGGGCCGGTGCGCCGTACCCCTGGTCTTCGCTAGCCATCGCTGACGAGCCTAGATGATTTGCCGCGCCGTGCGAGCGGCCGACTCGGCACGGCGGCGAAAGAAATGGCCCGCACTAGTACCGATACGGGCCATCCCATTGCGTTCGCGTCCGCGCCTACTTGCTTGGTTACCTTGCTTGGTTACCTTGCTTGGTTACCTGCCCACTTACCTGCTCGGTTACTTGCTCACCGTCTCGCGCTTCTCGCGGATACGGGCGGCCTTGCCGCGCAGGTCGCGCATGTAGTAGAGCTTCGCCCGGCGGACGTCGCCGCGGGTCACCACGACGATCTTCTCGATGACCGGGCTGTGCACCGGGAAGGTGCGCTCGACCCCGACGCCGTAGCTGACCTTGCGCACGGTGAAAGTCTCACGGATGCCGCCGCCCTGACGGCGCAGCACGAAGCCCTTGAAGACCTGAATGCGGGACCGGTTGCCCTCGACGACGCGGACGTGCACCTCCAACGTGTCGCCGGGGCGGAACCTGGGGACGTCGCTGCGCAGCGAGGCCTTCTCGAGATCCTGGATCGCGGTGTGCATGACAGCGGTTCCTCATTAAACGCGAGCGCGCGGAGGTCCACCCGGTCACGCCGACGCGCGACGACGAGGGGGACACACGCACTGGGCTGAATACGTCTTCCGGACCGGGCTCCTGCGCCCGGCCACGCCGCGCCGACCGCGCCCGAGAATGAAGTCGGAAGACAGTCGGCAACAGCGATTCAGTCTGCCATATCTTCGCGCCCCGCGCGAAACGAACCCTGCGGGAGGCGCTGTCGAAAAGGCCGTTCCGGTCGTGCCCGGCCGCGCACGGCGGCTCTTCGCCCGATCTCATCCGGCGCTCTCGACGGACTCCTCGCTGCGGACCGCCCGCCACGCCTCGTCCAGCACCTCGCGATCGTGCTCGCCGAGCTCGCCCGGATCGAGCCCCGCGGCCAGGTCGGGCCGGTTCCGCACCGTACGGCGAAGCGCCTGATCCCGCCGCCAGCGCGCGATGGCCGCATGGTGGCCCGACAGCAGAATCGGCGGCACCTCGTGCCCCCGCCACACCGGCGGCTTGGTGTACACGGGCCCCTCAAGCAGGCTCTCCATGGCCCCCGGCGCGAAGGAGTCGTCGGTCACCGAGGCGGCGTTCCCGAGCACGCCGGGCAGCAGCCGGGCCACGGCCTCGACGATGACGAGCACGGCGGCCTCGCCGCCCGCGAGCACGTAGTCGCCGATGCTCACCTCGTCGGCCCGCAGCGACTCGCCGTACTCGGCGATGACGCGGGCGTCGATGCCCTCGTAGCGGGCCGGCGCGAACAGCAGCCACGGCTCGCCCGCGTACTCGAGCGCGACCTGCTGCGTGAACCGCCGCCCGCTCGGCGTGGGCACGATCAGCCGGGGCCGGGCGGCCTCGCCCCCGGGCTCGGCGGCGCCCGAGGCGACGACCGCGTCGATGGCCTCCGCCCACGGCTCGGGCTTCATCACCATGCCGGGGCCGCCGCCGTACGGCGTGTCGTCCACGGTGCGGTGCACGTCGTGCGTCCAGTCCCGCAACTGGTGCAGCCGGATGTCGAGGATGCCGCGGTCGCGGGCCTTGCCGATGAGGGAGACGCCGAGCGGCGCGAAATACTCGGGAAAGATGGAGATGATGTCGACGCGCATCAGACGGCCTCGTCGGGGTTGAGGAGTCCCGGCGGAGGATCCACCACCAGACGCCCGGCCTTGAGGTCCACCTCGGGCACCAGCGCCTTGACGAACGGGATGAGCACCTCACGCCCCTCGTGCCGGACGACCAGCAGGTCCTGGCCGTGGTGCAGCACGTCGCTCACCTCGCCCACCGGCTCGCCGCCGGTGGTCGCCACGGACAGGCCGATGAGCTGGTGGTCGTAGAACTCGTCGGGGTCCTCCGGCGGCGCGACGTCCGCCGAGTCGATGACGATCAACGTGTCGCGCAGTTCCTCCGCCGCCGAACGGTCGCCGACCCCCTCCAGGCGCAGCAGCAGTACGCCCGAATGCCAGCGCATCGACGACACCACCAGCGGTCCGGCCGACTCCGGGTCGGTCCTGAGCGCGGTGCCCGGCGCGAAGCGCAGCTCCGGATCGTCGGTGCGGACCTCCACCGTGACCTCACCGCGCACCCCGTGCGGGCGCCCGATCCGGCCGACGACGAGTTGCACTGGCGGTCCCTCTTCTCATCGAGTCTGTACAGGCCCCTCCATGGCGTCAGGGGACCGTCCGCACGCCCCGAGGGGCGCGGGCAGGTCCCCTGAGAGGGCCGATGCCTGTGCCGCGGCCGTCGCGGCTGCCGCCGGGCACCGCAGCGCGCTCGCGGCATGACAGTCCGCCGATGGACGGGTGGCCTCAGGCGCGCGACCACCCGTCCATCGGCGTGAGCCCGGCGCGAAGCGCCGTGCTCAGCGGCTTTCGTGCAGGTCGAGCAGGTCGACCCGGACGTACTTGCCGTCGGCGAGCGCGTTCACGACCGTGCGCAGCGCCTTGGCGGTACGGCCGCCCCGCCCGATGACCTTGCCGAGGTCCTCCGGATGCACGCGGACCTCAAGGACCCGCCCGGAACGAATGCGACGCGCCCGGACCCGGACGTCGTCGGGATTCTCGACGATGCCCTTGACCAGATGCTCGAGGGCCTCCTCGAGCACCTCAGGCCCCGCCTTCCGAGGGCTGCTCGGCCGGGGCGGACTCCGCGGCGGTCTCGGCGGACTCCTTCTTCTTGGCCTTGCGCGGCGTCGGCGCGGCGGCGCCGGTGTCGCCGGACAGCGCCTCCTTGGCGGCGGCCTCGTAGATCGCGTGACGATCGGGCTTCGGCTCGGCGGTCTGAACCTTGGAGACCGCCTCCTCGCCCTTGAAGCGCTGCCAGTCGCCGGTGAGCTTGAGGATCTTCAGCACCGGGTCGGTCGGCTGGGCGCCCACCCCCAGCCAGTACTGCGCACGCTCGGAGTTCACCTCGATGCGCGAAGGGTTTTCCTTCGGGTGATAGAGGCCGATCTCCTCGATCGCGCGACCGTCCCGCTTGGTGCGGCTGTCGGCCACGACGATGCGGTACTGCGGATTGCGGATCATTCCGAGCCGCTTAAGCTTGATCTTGACTGCCACGGGTGTGGTCAACTCCTGGACTTCGAACGTGAGCGGGCGCCGTCACATCGAGTGGGGCACGATGAGAGGACGCTCCAGGGACAGGCGCGACCGGCGGAGACGAGAGGGCACCCGCCCGGCCACGGTGTTCCAACATGTCATTGTGCCAGACGCGGAGGGTGTTCGCGACGCACGCGACGCCATCGCGCCCTCGGCGCCGGGACGCCCCCGGGGTGCCGTCAAGCGACCGTCAAGAGGCCGCACGCCCCCCTACGGCGTCTCTGCGGCGCCACGACGCGACGCCCTTTCGGCCAAACCGGGCTCAGGCGGCGTCCTGACGTCGCCGGGATGCCGGGTCGCGGCGGGCGGTCATCCGCGCCTCACTTCGGGCGTACCCCGAGCAGCTCCAGGGTCGTGACCGCGATCATCGCGACGACGACGGCCGCCCACACCAGGTGCATCCGGCGGTCGAACCTCGCGCCCTTCTCATCGTCGTCGTGCTCGTCGCTCATGCGGACCTCCTCCCGTCCCCGGGCCGGCGCCGCCGCCACAGGTCAGTGGCAGGTCACTTCTTGCCGGGGAACCTCAGCTTGGACGGATCGAACCCGGGCGGCAGCTCGATGCCAGGCGGCAGCTTGCCGCTCAGCGCGCCCAGCCCGAGACCGGACGGCGGCTTCGCCGCGCCGTCCTGGGCGGCGGGCGAACCGGCCTTGCCGAGGGCGGCCTTGCGCGGGTCGCCGCTCACCCTGCGGCCCTTCTTCGCCTTCTTCTGCGCCTTGGCCTTGCGACCGCCCGGCATGCCCGGGATGCCGATGCCGCTCGCCATGCGCTTCATCATCTTCTGCGCCTCGAAGAACCGGGTGACCAGGTTGCTCACCTCGGTGACGGTCACCCCGGAGCCGCGCGCGATGCGCTCCCGCCGGGACCCCTTGATGATCTTCGGGTCGGCCCGCTCGGCGGGCGTCATCGAGCGGATGATCGCGGCCACCCGGTCCAGGTCGCGCTCGTCGACCTGGTTGAGCTGCTCGCGCATCTGCCCCATGCCGGGCATCATCCCGAGCAGGTTCTTGATCGGCCCCATCCGGCGGACCATCATCATCTGCTCGAGGAAGTCGTCGAGCGTGAAGTTCTCGCCGGAGGCGAGCTTGCCCGCCATCTTGGCGGCTTCCTGCTCGTCGAACGTCTTCTGCGCCTGCTCGATCAGGGTGAGGATGTCACCCATGTCGAGGATGCGGGACGCCATCCGGTCGGGGTGGAAGGCGTCGAAGTCCTCCAGCTTCTCACCGGTCGAGGCGAACATGATCGGCCGGCCGGTGATGTGCCGCACCGACAGCGCCGCGCCGCCGCGGGCGTCGCCGTCGAGCTTGGTGAGCACGACGCCGTCGAAGCCGACCCCGTCCATGAACGCCTGGGCGGTGGTGACCGCGTCCTGACCGATCATGGCGTCGACGACGAAGAGGATCTCGTCCGGCGTGACCGCGTCGCGGATGTCGGCCGCCTGCTTCATCATCTCCTGGTCGATGCCGAGACGGCCCGCCGTGTCGATGATGACCATGTCGTGCTGCTGGTGGCGGGCGTGCTCGATCGAGCGGCGGGCCACTTCCACGGGGTCCCCGACGCCGTTGCCCGGCTCGGGGGCGTAGACGTGCACGCCCGCGCGTTCGGCGAGCACCGAGAGCTGCTGGACCGCGTTCGGGCGCTGCAGGTCGCAGGCGACGAGCAGGGGCGCGTGGCCCTGCTCGCGCAGCCACCGCGCGAGCTTGCCCGCCAGGGTGGTCTTGCCGGAGCCCTGCAGACCGGCCAGCATGATCACGGTCGGCGGGGTCTTCGCGTACCGCAGGCGGCGGGTCTCGCCGCCCAGCACCTCGATCAGCTCGTCGTTGACGATCTTGACGACCTGCTGGGCGGGGTTGAGCGCCTGGGAGACCTCGGCACCCCGCGCGCGCTCCTTGACCCGGGCGACGAACGCCCGCACCACCGGCAGCGCGACGTCCGCCTCCAGCAGGGCGATCCGAATCTCCCGGCAGGTCGCGTCGATATCGGCGTCCGAGAGCCTGCCCTTCGAGCGAAGGGAGGAGAATACCGATGTCAGCCGGTCGGATAGGGTCTCAAACACGTGATGGCCAGCCTCTGCGCGAAAGGTCTACGGGTTCCTGCGTCGTCTGCGACTGGCCCCAGCCTATCCGCTTCCGCCTCCCGGCGAGGGCACGCGAGCGCCCGCCGTCGGCCCGCCCGCCTCTGTCGTCCCCCTGTCGCTCTCCCTTGTCGCCCCCGCGTCGCCCCCTCGTCGCCCCCTTGTCGCCGAGGCCCGCCCGGTGGCATGTTCCGGGAGGGCCGGGCCTCGGCGACGAGCGTCAGCGACCCCAGCCCGGTACGGCCACGCGCATGGTGAGCGCGTGCTCGACCAGGGTGATGAGGGTGCTCTTGACCGACTCGCGGGCGCGGGCGTCGGTGCGGGTGATCGGGATGTGCGGCGAGAGCGTGAGCGCCTCGCGCACGTCCTCCTCCCCGTGGGAGAACTGGCCGTCCCACCCGTTGATCGCGACGACGAACGGGAGCTGGGCCTCCTCGAAGTAGTCCACGGCGGGGAAGCTGTCGGCGAGCCTGCGGGTGTCGACCAGGACCACGGCGCCGATGGCGCCCTTCACCAGGTCGTCCCACATGAACCAGAAGCGGTGCTGGCCGGGGGTGCCGAACAGGTAGAGGATCAGATCCTGGTCCAGCGACACCCGGCCGAAGTCCATCGCCACGGTGGTCGTGGACTTGTTCGGGGTGAGTCCGGTGTCGTCGATGCCCACCGAGGCGTCGGTCATGATCGCCTCGGTGGTGAGCGGCACGATCTCCGACACGGCGCCGACGAATGTCGTCTTGCCCACGCCGAAACCCCCCGCCACGACGATCTTCGTCGAGGTGAGCGTGCCCCGGCTAGAGCCTGCGAAGTCCACTGAGCACCCTTTCCAGCAAGTTCAGATCCGGCTTGCCGGCATCAAGTTGCGGCTGATAAACGTGCACGAGCTGCTCGGCCGCCATGTCCGCGACCAGAACCCGCGCGACGCCCAGTGGGACACGAAGCATCGCCGAGATCTCCGCCACCGACCGCACCTGACGGCACAGGGAGGAAATGGCCTGGTACTCGGGCGTCAGGCCCGACAGGTCTCGCGGCGGCACGGTCGCCGACGACACCAGTGCTTCCAAGGCCAGGTTGGTGCGTGGCGCCGTCCGCCCCTTGGTCACCGCGTACGGGCGTACCGGAGACGGCGGCTCTTGTGGACCCGGCCCTCCGAATTGATGATTTCCCCACTGATCCATAGTCATCACCCGGGTTGCGTGGCCTGCAATTCGGCACGTACAGCCGGCGTCAGCACCTGGCCGGCTCGCTCCACCATCAAGGTCATCTGGTAGGCGACCAAGCCCATGTCGCAGTCGGGCGAGGCCAGCACCGCCAGGCAGGAGCCGTCACTGATCGACATGATGAGGAGCAGCCCGCGCTGCATCTCCACCACCGTCTGGGTGACCATCCCGCCCTCGAAGACCCTTGAGGCCCCCTGGGTCAGGCTGATCAGGCCCGCGGCCACCGCCGCGAGCTGGTCGGCCCGGTCCTTGGGAAAGCCCTCCGAGTACGCCAGCGGAAGCCCGTCCGAGCTGACCACGACCGTGTGCGCCACGCCGGGGACGCTTCTCACGAAGTCCGTGATCAGCCAGTTGATGCCACGGGCGGCCTGGCTCATCTCCCTCATGCGTCCTCCTTGTTGTCATCGGACCTGCTCCGGATGGCCCCGGGGTAGGCCTCTTCCTCGCTCAGCTCACCACGGGCCACGGCCCGGCCCTGACGGATGCCGTGCTGGAAGCTCGACAGCCTGCTTCGGGCGCGGTCGGGGGACAGCGTGGGCCGCGGCGGCGGGGCCGCGGCGGCCTGCCGGCCGCTGTCGGACGACATCGGCGACGATCCGGGCACCGAGCCCGGGATCAGGTTCGCCTTGGGCACCCGCTTGGGCAGCCCGGCGGCGGTCTTGCCTTCCCGCACCGGATCCCGCACCACCGCCGCGGCCTGCCAGCCCGCGTCGGCGGACGACGCGCGCCAGCCGCCGGAGTCGCCGGACTCGTCGGAGGAATTCACCGGCGCCCGCTTGAACCAGGCGGACTCGACCGCTGCGAAAATCGGCAAGAACTCCTCACCTTGGTGCTCGATGGGCGAGTCGTGTACGGCCGGCATCGGGCCGGTGCTGGCCACGTCGGTGTCGGGGAAGTCGAACCGGCGCGAGCGCATGCGGCCGATGGCCGGCGGCGGGCTGGAGAAGCCCTGCTGTGCGCCGGGCCGGGCGGGCTGGCCGCCGAACATCGGCCCGGAGGGGGCGTCGAAGGCGCCGCTCGGCGTACCGTCGGCGGGCTGGCCGCCGAAAGGCGAGTGGAAGGCCGACTCTCCACCCGGCGCAGAGTCACGGCCGAACGACGAATCACGACCGAACGACGAATCACGGCCGAACGAGGAGTCACGGCCGAACGACGAATCCCCGCCGAACGACGAGTCCATCGTCGCGTTGCCGGACTGGGAGCCGGTGAACACCGGGCCGGAGGGGGTGTCGTAGCTCTGGATGCCCGACGGCAGGCTCTGCCCGGAAGCGGCGGAACCGCCGCCGAAGCCCTGGGCGCCCGACGGACCGCCGAAGCCCTGGGCCCCGGAGAAGCCGTCGAAGCTGTCGAACTGGCCCGTGCCGCCGGACATGCCCGCGCCTTGCATGGCGCCCGACCGCGGGCCGCCCTCCAGCGCCGGGGGCGGCGAGCCGAACCGGCCCGGCCCCACCTCGGCCGGCTTGTCCCAGGACGCGGAGACCGGGGCGGCCGCGGCCATGCTGCCGGCGAACGCGGCGGGCTGGCCGAAGGGCATCGAGGGCCCGTTCACGCCGATCAGCGTCTCCGGCAGCAGCACCATCGCGGTGAGACCGCCGCCGTCGTGCGGGCGCAACTGCACCCGTACGCCGTGGCGCAGGGCGAGGCGGCCGACCACGAACAGGCCCATTCGGCGGGACACCGAGACGTCGACGACGGGCGGGTTGGACAGCCGCCAGTTGGCCTGGCTCAGCTCCGGCGGCGTCATGCCGATGCCGTTGTCGGTGATGCCGACCATGATGCCGCCGCCGTCGATGCGGTTGGCGGTCACGATGACCTTGGTGTCGCGCGAGGAGAAGGAGATGGCGTTCTCCACCAGCTCGGCGAGCAGGTGGATGATGTCGTTGACGGCCTGCCCGGCCACGGAGACGTTGGGCATGCCCTGCATGTCGACCCGCTCGTAGTTCTCGACCTCCGACAGCGAGGCCCGCACCACGTCGACCAGGGGAACCGGCTGGCTCCACCGGCGGGCGGGCTCCTGGCCGGCGAGGACCAGGAGGTTCTCGGAGTTGCGGCGCATGCGGGTCGCCAGGTGGTCGAGCTTGAACAGGTTGGCGAGTCGGTTCTCGTCCTGCTCGCCCTGCTCCAGGCCGTCGATCAGGCTGATCTGGCGCTCCACCAGCGTCTGGGTGCGGCGGGAGAGGTTGACGAACATCGCGCTGATGTTGCTGCGCAGCGCGGCCTCGTCGCCCGCGAGCCGTACCGCCTCACGGTGGACCTCGTCGAAGGCCCGCGCGACTTCACCGATCTCGTCGGAGGAGGCGACGCCGATGGGCTTGACCTCGTTGACGCCCGCGCCGGAGTCGGCCTCGCGCAGCCGCTGGACCACGGAGGGCAGCCGGTGTCCGGCGATCTCCAGGGCCTCGGTACGCAGCCGCCGCAGCGGCCGCACCAGCGAGCGCGCCATGATCGAGGTGACGATGAGGACCAGGATCAACAGGCCCGCCACGAGGATCGCGTTGAGGGCCGCGAAGCCCTGGTCGGCGCCCTGCAGCTCGTCACTGGTGGTGATGATCTCCTTCACCAGCTCGGACTCGACCTTTTGCATGCGGTTGAGCGTGTCGCTCATCGCGTCGTACCAGCGCTTGCTGTCGCGGGCGACGGTGCTCGGGTCGAGCCGGCGCAGCGGCTGGCCGGTGTCGCTGAGGAATCGCGCTCGCAGCTTCAGGCTCTCGGCGCGGTCGACGAGCTGGCCGGTGACGGTGTCGTCGAAGAACTGGTTCTGCGCCAGCGTCGCGGCGTTGCTGAACGCGAGGATCTGGCTGTCGAAGCCGGCGTCGGCGGCGATGAACGCGTCCCGCTCGGTCGGTTCGAAGGACGGGATCGGCCTTCTGGCGAGGGCGGCCGCGAGCAGGCCGCGCTGCAGGGAGGCCTCCTCCTTGGCGCGGGCGAGAGCGGACAGCGCCGCGGCGTCGGCGACCAGCTGTTCGTTCGTGGTGCCCTGCGCGACCTGGTCGAACAGGACCAGCATCTCCTGGACCACCAGGGAGTACTTCTCCATGGTGGGCAGGGGCGGGAGTTTGAACTTGAGGGCGGTGTCGCGCAGCGCCGCGAGCTGATCAAGACGGATCAGCAGGCTGGCCAGTCGCTGGCGACCGGCGGCGGTGAGCGCGTCACGGGCGGGCTCCGCCTTCGCCTTGACCTGTCCGATGGCGTTGTCGACCGCGCCCTGTTGGTCGCGGATCTCTACCAGGGTGGGGCCGGCGGGACGACCGGCGGCGACATAGGCGGCCGTCTTGTCCCGCTCGTCCTGGAACTCGTGCGTAAGCGTGGCGAGAGCGTTGACCAGCTCGGCCACGGTGCGGACACGTTCGAACTGTGCGGCACTGCTGATCGACGTGGTCACCCGGAGCGCACCGAGCAGAACCGCGACGGTGGTGGGGACGAGGATCAGCGCGATGAGCCGAGTCCGGACCCGCCAGTTACGCAGGGCGAGGGAGCTCCCGGTGGATGGAGCCGCCCGGGTGGGCGGATCCGGCTCAGGGGGGCTGGTGCCCTCGGTTATTGCTGTCCTCACTGGTCGCGACCTCTCAACGGCTCGCCCTTGTGGAAGATGATTCTGTACACGCTGCTGAAAACTGCGTCAAGTCAGGGGCAATTTGAGCACAAGGAGACTACCTGCACCAATAGGACCTCAAGTTTCAAACGTTCCAATTTGGAAACATCTGGGCGACCTCACCGATCACAGTCGAGGCGTGCAACAATGTGAGGAAAAATGATCTTTGTCCGGATGAGGACACATCTGGAGCGATCCAGGTGCCTCCCAAGTCCCCCCGGAACGGAACAAACGGCGCATTAGGGTACGCATCCCGGCAAGATCCATTAAGTCGGAAACGCCTACAGGCAAAGGGCTTGGTAGGCCACTTCGCCATGACTCCTATAGGCTCGCCTCCGCCGGGCCGATTCGACGATCGGCAGCCGCTTCCTCCGCCACGGCTCGAGTCGTGACGCTCGACCGGGCGTGCGGGCAAGGCGTCGCCGAGAGGCCCAGGACCTTTCACCCTCCCACTCTCACGAGGAGAGACATGAAGCTCTCACTTATGGGTCGTTTATTCCTGGCCGGTGCGGTGGTGGCCCTAGCGGCCGGCGCGTGCGGCGGCGGATCCGACGGCGCCCAGCCCTCGTCCTCCGGCGGCAAGCCGGAGAAGACCAACCTGGTGGTCGGCGCGGTCCCCGTCCCCGACGTCGCCCCGCTGCAGATCGCCATACGGCGCGGGTTCTTCAAGGAAGAGGGGCTCACCGTCAAGATGGAGCCCATCCGCAGCTCCATCCAGGCGCTGCCAGCGCTGACCGCCGGGACGATGGACGTGACGCTGTTCAACTACACGGTGGCGTTCGACCAGGAGGAGAAGCAGCCGGGCTCGTTCAAGATCATCGCGGACGCCTTCCAGGCCGCCTCCAACACCTTCGTCCTCGTGGTCCCCGCGGACTCCCCGATCACCAAGCCCGCCGAGCTCAAGGGCAAGACGATCGCGACCCCCGGTATCACCTCGATCGGCACCCTGCTGATCGAGGCGACCCTGAAGACGTACGGCGTGAACGCGAAGCAGGACGGGATCAAGTACGTCGAGATGCCGCTGCCGAACGTCCCACAGGCGCTGAAGACCAAGCAGATCGACGCGGCGCTGCTCGCCGAGCCCTTCATCTCCGCGGTGCAGAAGGACCAGGGCGCCCGTAAGATCGCGGACCTGATCACCGGGCCCACCGCCGACTTCCCGATCGCGGGCTGGGGCGCCTCCGCCGAGTGGGTCAAGAAGTACCCCAACACCCTCGCCGCCTTCCAGCGGGCCATCGGCAAGGCGCAGCAGCTCGCCTCCTCCGACCGCAAGGTCGTCGAAGAGGTGCTCCCGGCCTACACCCAGATCACCAAGGAGGTCGCCTCCGTGATCACCTTGGGCACCTTCCCCACATCCATCAGTGACATCCGTCTCCAGCGCGTCGCCGACGTCATGTACGACAACGGGTGGCTCAAGAACAAGGGGAACGCCAAGGCGATCATCGTTGGTCAGACGGGAACATGAGCCGAATCCGCTCGGGCGGGGCGAGGATCGTCCGCGGCGCCGTGGGCATCGCGGTCTTCCTCGCCGTCGCCGAGGCGGCGGCGCGGACGGGCCTGGTCGACTCGTCCGTGCCGCCCGCCTCCGAGATAGTGATCCGGGCGGCGGGGCTCATGACCAACCCGGAGTTCATCGACGCCGTCGGGGCGACGATGCTCCGCTGGGCCGTCGGGCTGCTGCTCACCATCGCGGTCGTCGTCCCCCTCGGCATCGTGCTGGGCACGTTCCGGCAGGTGGAGCGCACCTTCCGGCCGATCATCGAGGTCATGCGGCCCATGCCCTCGATCGCGCTGATCCCGCTGGCCATCCTGCTGTTCCGGGACAACTTCCTGGCGGAGGTCAGCATCGTCGTCTACGCCTCGACCTGGCCGGTGCTGATCAACACGATGTACGCGGTGCGCGAGGTCGATCCGCTGGCCCGGGAGACCATGCGCAGCTTCGGTTTCGGGCCCGGCTCGATCCTGCTGCGCGTATCGCTGCCCAGCGCCGCGCCGTTCATCCTCACCGGCATCCGGATCTCCAGCTCGATCGCCCTGATCGTCGCCATCAGCACCGAACTGTTCGCCCCCGGATTCCCCGGCATCGGCAGTTATCTGCTCGCGGTGCAGAGCGGCACGGACATCATCCCCGGGGTGATCGCGACCGCGGTCTGGGCGGGCGTCATCGGCCTCGCCCTCAACGGGCTGTTCGTGGCCTTCGACCGCAGGTTCTTCCGCTGGCACCACGCCCGGGGAGGTGAGGTCACGTGAAGCGCGTGGGATTCGCGAGACGCGTGGGAAGGAGCCTGGCGCCGCTCTGGCCGATTCCCGTCATCGTCGTCTGCTGGGAGGTCGCCACCCGGCTGGCCGTCAACCAATACTTCCCGCCGCCGTCCCAGATCGCAATCCAGGTGTACGAGCTGTGGTTCTCGGGGCCGCCGAGCCACCTGTTCCTCACCGAGGACGTCTCCACCCACATCTGGCCCAGCCTGGGACGGCTGCTGCGTGCCTGGTTCCTGGCCTGCCTCGTCGGCGTGGTGATCGGCGTGGCGCTCGGCCGCTCCAGGAGGCTGGCCGACTACATCGACCCGCTGATCCAGTTCGGGCGGGCGATCCCGCCGCCCACGCTGCTGCCGCTGTTCCTGGCGCTGTTCAAGGTCGGGCCGCAGATGCAGATCGCGACCATCATCTTCGGGATCATCTGGCCGGTGCTGCTGAACTCGATCGAAGGCGCCCGCCACATCGATCTGTTGCACCTGGAGACCGCCGCCGTATTCAAGATCAGCCCGTGGCGGCGGCTCGTACGGATCATCCTTCCCGAGGCGGCCCCGAAGATCTTCGCGGGGCTGCGGGTCAGCCTGTCACTCGCGCTGATCCTGATGGTGATCTCCGAAATGATCGGCGGAACCGAGGGCATCGGCTTCAGCCTCGTGTACGCGGGAAACGACTTCGACTTCCCCGGCATGTGGGCCTGGCTGCTCCTGCTCGGCATCCTCGGTCTGATCTTCAACTCCATCCTCATCGGCACCGAACGTCGTGTCCTGTCCTGGCATCACCGAGAGCGGCAATCGACCTGACAATCTGATGAAGAAGGGAGCGTCGTGCTCCGCATCGAGGATCTTGCACATACGTACGGCCGAGGCGAGAAGGCCCACCGCGCGATCGACGGCATCACCCTGAACGTGGCGGAGAACGAGCTGGTGTCCATCGTGGGCCCCTCGGGGTGCGGCAAGTCCACCCTGATCCGCTGCATCGCCGGGCTGATCCGGCCCACCCGCGGCCGGGTCCTGCTGGAGGGCTCGCCGATCGAGCAGGTGCCGGACAACCTGGCGGTCGTCTTCCAGGACTACAGCCGCTCGCTGTTCCCCTGGATGTCGGTCGCCGAGAACATCGCCCTGCCGCTGCGGCGCAAGGGATTGAACCGCGTCCAGCGCGCGGCGGCGACCCAGGAGGCGCTGGAGCAGGTCGGGCTGGACGGCGCCGGCCGCAAGCACCCCTGGGAGCTGTCCGGCGGCATGCAGCAGCGGGTCTCGATCGCCCGCGCGCTGGCCTACCGTCCGGCGCTGATGCTCATGGACGAGCCCTTCGGCTCGGTCGACGCGCAGACGCGGGAGGACCTGGAGGACCTCCTGCTCAGGGTGCGCGACCACCACAAGATGACCATCATTCTGATCACCCACGACATCGACGAGAGCGTGTACGTCGGCGACCGGGTGGTCGTGCTCAGCTCTGCCCCCGCCACGGTGCGGGGGGACCTGCCGGTCCGGCTGCCCGCGCCCCGGGACCAGATCGCCACCCGGGAGCTGCCCGAATTCGTCAGCCTCCGTGCGGAGGTCGGCAGGCTCGTCCGCCGCGACACGCAGCGGACCGCGCGTGTCGGCCAGTCCGCGTGACGGCCGCGTTCCGGCTCTGTTCCACCCCAGTACGAGGAGAAAGTGTATGTCTGAAGCGACGATCGACCACGCCGGCACCGCGGGCGACGACCCCACCTTCACGGTCTGGGAGCTCATCCGCGGCCTGTCCCGGTTCGCCGCGGTGCACACCATGGTCGATCTACGCTGCGCGGACCACCTCAAGGACGGCCCGTTGACGGTCGAGGAACTCGCCCGCAGGTGCGAGGCGAACGCCTCGAACCTCGGCCGCGTCCTGCGCATGACCGCCGCGCTGGGCCTGATCCGCCAGGTCGCGCCGAACACCTACGAACTCACCGAGTCGGGCATGACGTTGTGCGAGGACGCGCCGAACTCGATGCGGCCGGCCGTCCTGGTCAACTCCGAGATCGGCTCGTGGCTGGCCACCAACGCGGTGCCGCAGACGGTGCGCTCGGGGCGCGGCTACATGGCGCGGCACGGCACGTACTACGACTATCTCGCGGGCATCCCGGAGATCAATCACGCCTTCAACGAGTTCATGCGCAGCCGGACCGAGCCGGTCGCGGCAGCGGTGGCGAGCCGTTACGACTTCTCCGGGGTCGGCACCCTGGTCGACGTCGGCGGCGGCAACGGCACGATGCTCGCGGCGATCCTGCGCGCCAATCCCGGCATCCGCGGCACCCTGCTCGATCGGGACAACGTGGTTCCCGACGCCCGCGCCAACCTGTCCGCGCAGGGGCTGGCGGATCGCGCCGAACTGGTGATCGGGGACTTCTTCGCCTCGGTGCCGGCGGGGGCGGACGCCTACGTGATGGCGAGCATCGTGCACAACTGGGGCGACGAGGACGCGCTGCGCGTCTTGGGCGTGGTCCGCGAGGCGATGCCCGACGACGGCCGGGTCCTGCTGGTGGACATCCTCCTGCCCGACGACGACCGGCCGCACGTGGGCAGGGAGATGGACATCCGCATGCTCACCGTGTTCGACGGCGGCCGGGAGCGGACCAGGTCGGAGTACCTCGACCTGCTCAAGCAGGCCGGCCTGCGCGGCCGGGTCGTGGCCGACCTGCCGATGGGGCTGTCCCTCATCGAGGCGCTGCCCACCGGCTGAGCCGTGCCGCGTCGCGGTTCCCGGCCGGTACGGCTCAGCGCCCCCAGCCGGGAACCGCGGTCCGCATGGTGAGCGCGTGCTCCACCAGGGTGATGAGGGTGTTCTTGACGGCCTGCCGGGCGCGGGCGTCGGTGCGGACGATGGGGACGTTCGGCGTCAGCGACATCGCCTCGCGCACCTCCTCCTCCCCGTGCGGGTACTGGCCGTCCCAGCCGTTGATCGCCACCACGAACGGAAGCTGGGCCTCCTCGAAGTAGTCGACCGCGGGGAAACTGTCGGCCAGGCGGCGGGTGTCGACGAGCACGACGGCGCCGATGGCACCCTTCACCAGGTCGTCCCACATGAACCAGAACCGGTGCTGACCCGGCGTACCGAACAGGTACAGGATCAGATCCTGGTCCAGCGACACCCGGCCGAAGTCCATCGCGACCGTGGTGGTCGTCTTGTGCGGGGTCAACCCGATGTCGTCGATCCCGACCGACGCGTCGGTCATCACCGCCTCGGTGGTGAGCGGCATGATCTCCGAGACCGCGCCGACGAACGTCGTCTTTCCCACACCGAAGCCGCCGGCAACTACGATCTTCGTCGAGGTCAGCGTGCCGCCTGACCTAGAGCCTGCGAAGTCCACTGAGCACCCTCTCCAGCAAGTTCTGATCGGGCTTGCCGGCATCGAGCCGCTGCTGATGCACGTGCACAAAGCCCTCGGCCGCCATATCGGCTATCAAGATCCGTGCCACGCCGAGCGGCATGCGCAGCAACGCGGAGACCTCCGCCACCGATCGCACCTGGCGGCAGAGCGAGATGATCGCCTGATACTCCGGCGTCAACGACGACACATCCTGATGGGCCGACATCGCGGAAGAGACCAGGGCCTCCAGCGCCAGTTGCGTGCGCGGGGCCGTACGGCCGCCCGTGACCGCGTACGGCCGAACGAGTGAACTGGACTCCTCGTCGAGCTCCGGCCCAGGCGGTGCAGACGACCCGTAGGGGTAGAGCGGCCCGCCGGTCAGCGGGTCGCTCTCACCTCCCCAGCCGCGTCCTGCCACAGTGCCCTCCTGTCATCGGACAGCTATCACCTGGGATGCGACGCTTGCAGTTCGGCGCGCACGGCGGGGGTCAGGACCTGCCCGGCGCGTTCCACCAGAAGCGTCATCTGATAGGCGACCAGCCCCATGTCGCAGTCGGCGGCGGCCAGCACCGCGAGGGAGGAGCCGTCGCTGATCGACATGATGAGCAGCAGACCGCGCTGCATCTCCACCACGGTCTGGGTGACCAGGCCGCCCTCGAACACCCGGGAGGCCCCCTGGGTCAGGCTGATCAACCCGGCGGAGACCGCCGCGAGCTGATCGGCGCGGTCCTTGGGGAACCCTTCGGAGTAGGCGAGGGGAAGTCCGTCGGACGATACCACCACCGTATGTGCCACTCCAGGCACATTGTTCACGAAATCTGTGATCAGCCAGTTGATGCCGCGGGCTGCCTGGCTCATCTCCCTCATGGCTCCTCCTTGTAACCATCATCGACGTTGGGGACGGTGCCCGGAGATGGCAGGCCATCGCCGAGTTCACCGCGGACGGCGGCACGTCCCTGTCTGATGCCTCGCTGGAAGCTCGACAGCCGTCTCCGCATTCGTTCCGGCGACAGTACCGGTGCCGGCTCCGCGGCCGGCGCCGCATCGGCGGGGGCGGCCGTGCCGGGAACCAGGTTGGCCTTCGGCACACGCTTGGGCAGTCCGGAGGAGGTGAGTCCGCCCATGGCCGGCTTACTCGCCGCCTGGGCGGCCTTCCAGCCATGGTCGCCTGGTGAGGCCCAGCCGCCGCTGTCCACAGCCCTGTTCTCCATCGCACTCGTCCCTACGGGCCGGGCGTCGGGCGAGTGTTCCTCTCGCTCCGACTCTTCATCGGTCGCGCCCTCGGCCGGCCGTTCGACCCGCCTGAACCAGTCGGACTCGACGGCGGCGAAAATCGGAAGGAACTCGTCCTCCGCCTCCAGGGGCGAGCTCTCCACCGCCGGGAGCGGCCCCGTGCGGTCGCTCTCCCCCATCGCGGGAGCCGACTCCCGGCTCACGCTCCAGGAGTCGGCGCCCCTGTCATCCCAGGAGGAGGATCCCGGCGGCGGGACCTGCTGCGGCCACGGCGTGTCGACGGGGCTGCCGCCGAACGGGCCGCGGTCGTTCGGGTCGCGGATGAACGCGCTGGGGTCGAACCTCGGCGGGTTGTCGAAGGGATCCGGTGACGGCGAGGTGGGCTGGCTCGCCGTCGTGAACGCGCCGGACGCGCCGCCCATGCCTCCCGCGCCGAACGGACCCGATGGGCCGCCCGGGCCTTGCAGGCCTTGCGGGCCTTGCGGGCCGCCCGTGCCGAACGGGCCCGACGGGCCGGACGCGCCGAACGGGCCGGAGGCGCCGGACGTGCTGAACGGGCCGGACGGGCTGAACGGGCTGTCGAACGAGCCCGGCCCCTGGCCCGGCACCGGAATTCCGGGGGCGTCCGCGCCGAAGACCGGCTGCGGCCTGCCGGGCATGCCGCCCGCGTTCGGCGGGCCGAAGGACTGCGGCCCGGACGGACCCGGGTCGATGCCCGGCATCGTACGGGACATGACCGCCCCCGGCGACAGCGCGGGGACGCCCGGCTGCGCGCCCTGGCCGCCGAGCAGCGACTCGGGCAGCAGCGCCAGCGCGGTGAGGCCGTTGGCCTCCTGGCGGCGGAGCTGGACCCGGATGCCGTGCCGCAGCGCGAGCCGGCCGACCACGAACAGGCCCATTCGGCGGGACACCGAGACGTCCACGACCGGCGGCTCGGCCAGCCGCTGGTTCGCCTGGGCGAGCTCCTCGGGGGACATCCCGATGCCGCGGTCGGTCACCGTGATCATCACGCCGCCGCCGCCGATGCGGTTGGCCGCGACGTGGACCTTGGTCTCGTTGGGCGAGAACGAGATCGCGTTCTCCACCAGCTCGGCGACGAGGTGGACCACGTCGTTGACGGCCTTGCCGACCACGGTCACGCCGGGCTGGACCTTGAGCGTGACCCGCTCGTAGTTCTCGACCTCGGAGATCGCCGCGCGGACGATGTCGACCAGGGGAACCGGCTGGGTGCGCCGCCTGGCCGACTCCTGGCCGGCGAGGACCAGCAGGTTCTCGCTGTTGCGGCGCATGCGGGTCGCCAGGTGGTCGAGCTTGAACAGGTTGCCGAGCCGCTGCTCGTCCTCCTCGCCCTGCTCCAGGCTCTCGATCAGGGCGAGCTGGCGTTCGACCAGGGTCTGGCTGCGCCGGGAGAGGTTGACGAACATCGCGTTGACGTTGCTGCGCAGCCGGGCCTCGTCGCCCGCCAGGCGGACCGCCTCGCGGTGGACCTCGTCGAAGGCCCGCGCCACTTCGCCGACCTCGTCCCTGGAGGTCACGCCGATCGGCGGGATCTCCGGCGGAGGAGCCATGTCCGCGGACTCGCGGAGATAGGCGACGACCTCGGGCAATCGCCGGCCCGCGATCTCCAGCGCCTCGCTGCGCAGCCGCCGCAGCGGGCGGACCAGCGAGGTCGCCACCCGGCTGGTGATGAACAGGACGATCAGCAGCAGGGCGAAGATCGCCAGACCGGAGATGAGCGCCTGGCGCTGCTCGTTGCCCTGGAGCGTGGTGGTCTCCTGCACGACCGCGGCGGCCAGCCGCTGCTCCACCGTACGCATCTTCTCCACCATGGCGGTGGTGTTGTCGTACCAGAGCTGCACGTCGTTGCCGCCGCCGGGCGAGAGCGGCTGGCGGCGCAGACTGCGGTTCTCCCGCACCCGGGCGAGGATCAGCGCGCGCATCCGGTCGGCCTCGTCGACGTCGAGCCCTCGCACGGTGCGGTTGTAGAACGCGACGTCGGCCGGGGTCGCCTCGGTCAGGAACACGGCGAGC
Organism: Thermopolyspora sp. NPDC052614; assembly: GCF_040678635.1. Taxonomy (NCBI): domain Bacteria; kingdom Bacillati; phylum Actinomycetota; class Actinomycetes; order Streptosporangiales; family Streptosporangiaceae; genus Thermopolyspora; species Thermopolyspora sp. NPDC052614. The sequence continues at coordinate 589,507 of NZ_JBFATZ010000002.1, read as the reverse complement.
TCGCTCTCCTGGCGCTCGCGTGCGGCGAGGAAGTCGGACAGGTCGTCGTTGTTGACGAACCGGCCCGCGGTGAGGGTGGACAGCATGATGCCGACCTGCTGGGACAGGTCCTCCTTCGCGCGGCTCAACGCGCCCAGGGCCGTCGCGTCCCCGAAGAGCCGGTCGTCGCGGCTGTCCCGGCCGAGCTCGTCGTGCAGCGTGTTGAAGTCGGCGATCATGCGGGTGTAGGTGCCGTGCGCCGCGCGGGCGGGCGTGCTGCTCTGCAGGATCAGCTTGCGCAGACCGGCGAGACCGGTCAGCCACCGCTGGACGATCGCCACCTTGGCCTTGACACGGGCGCCCTGGCCGCTGTCCAGCTCGAGGATCTGCCTGAGCACCTGGTTCTTCGCCTGGTCGACCTGCTCGTGCTGCGCCCTGACCCGCTCCAGCCGCGCCCTGCGTCGATCGGCGATGTACCAGACGGTGAGGTCGCGCTCCTTGGCCGTCTCGTGGGAGAGCGTGCCCAACTGCTCGATGAGCCGGGCCACCTCGGTGAGCCGGCCGTACTGGACACCGGTGTTGATCGCGTTCGCGAGTTGCAGACCCGTCACCAGAACCGCGACGGCCGTGGGCAGCAGGATCAGCGCGACCAGGCGGGATCGCACCCGCCAGTTCTGCAGGCTGAACCTGCCCGCCTGCGACACGGGCTTACGCGAGGCAGGTGGGGTCCCCTGCCGGGAACCGAGATCACGCCGGGACTGGTCGTTCGTCAACGGTTTTCGCAACCTCTCACCGGGCCATGTGCGCGGGGACGTCGAGCACGTGTGTGGCCTACGGGACGTGGACGACTTCTACGGGCGAGGGTAATTGGAGCACAACAATACCGAATCGGCCAATGGTGCATATAACCATAAAACTCACCAAAGCGGACCACGCCACACCTATCAGTGCACACGGTAATAGACCTGATTCACCCCAGTACCCCGTCTCGCGACCGGTGCGTCACGCACCGGCCTTCCCCGCGGCCTCGATCAGCTCGGCCGCCTTGCGGAGCCCGTCGCGACGGCGGATCTCCGCTCCGGCGTCGGCCAGACGGCCGCGCAGCGCGTCGTCGCCGAGCAGCCGGTCGAGCGCGCCGAGCAGCTCGGCGTCGGTGAAGCCGTAGGTGGACAGGCGCACGCCGTACCCCAGCTCGTGGATCCGCTGGGCGTTGTCGTACTGGTCCCAGAACAGCGGCAGCAGGATCATCGGCTTGCCGAAGTGCAGGGCCTCCGTCGTGGTGTTGTTGCCGCCGTGCGTGATGACGAGATCGACCTGCGGGAGGATGCTCGTCTGCGGCAGGAACTCCGCGCCCCACATGTTGTCGGCGAGCTTGATCTCCTCGTGCAGCGGGCCCTTGGAGACGATGTAGCGGTGCGGGGTCGTGGCGAGCACGTCGATGACGCGCTGCATCAGCTCCACGTCGGCCGAGCCGAGGGAGCCGAGCGAGAAGTAGATCAGCGCGCCGTCGCGCTCGCGGAGCGCGGCGGGCAGCTCGAACGACTCGTCGGTCTCCCGCACCGAGGAGTCCAGGCGGTGCCAGGTCGGGCCGAGCGGGCGCCGGTCGACGTAGTCGGCGATCTCCGGGTAGACGTACAGGTTCAGGTCGCCCTCGTGGATGAAGGCGAGGTCGGGCAGGGCCGGCGCGCCCTGCGCCGTGACCCACTCGTTGAACTCGGTCCACAGGCCGCGGTGCGTGCGATCGTACTCGGCGCGGAAGGCGTCCCACTCGCCGCGGTCGTCGGACGGCAGGCCGGAGAACACCGGCGGGATGTCCGGGCCGGTCACCTCCAGCGGGTTGCAGGAGACGATGCGCACGAACGGCTTGCCCGCGGTGACCAGGGCGGGGAACGCGATGACGTTGTCCTCGACGATGACGTCCGGGCGTACCCGCTCGATGATCTCCTTGAGCTGCGGCTCGCAGTACTTGGCCCCGTCGATCAGGGCCTCCCAGATGGGCTTGGTGACCGTCTCAAGCTGCTCAAGCGTGGACTTGCGGTACTCCGGCGCGGTGTCGCGGATGAAGTCCTTCCAGAACTGGCCGGGGTCCTGCTCCTCCTCGGCGGGCGGGGCGAGGTCGACCAGGTCCTCCTCGAAGCCCAGCGCCTCAAGCTTGCCCTTCCACGACGCCTCGGCGGCGAACACCACCCGGTGGCCGCGACGCCGCAGGACGTCGCCGATGCCGATGCAGTTGTTGGTCGGCCCGTAGGCGCTCTCGGGCATGAACAGGATCGTCAGCGAGCGGTCCGTCATGATCACTCCAACCGAGGGTTATCGATTTGATTTCATTTCGACTACGACGCGGCTGGAGGGCGGAAACGACCCCATCCGCGCGAATTTTTCGGCTTGTTCGGCTCGCGAGCCGACCCGGGCGCTCATCGCGGCACCAGCACCGCGTCGTCGGCCTGCCAGGTGAGCGACACCGTCGCCCCGGGGCGCACGCGGGTGGCGCCCTGCGCGGCCACCAGGACCGGCTCGGGGCGTCCCGCGACGCGTACCGAGATGTGCGAGACGCCGCCGTAGAAGCTCACGTCCGCGACCTCGCCGCGGAGCAGTCCCTGCTCCTCGGCGAAGCGCACCTTCTCCGGGCGTACGGCGAGCAGCGCCTCGGCCCGGTCCGGCAGGCGGTCGGCGGCGGGCAGCTCGCCGAGCCCCGGCACGTCCAGGCCGCCGGCGGTCGCCCGGCCGGCGAACAGGTTGTTCGCGCCGATGAACCCGGCGACGAACGGCGTGCGCGGGCGCTCGTACAGCGTGATGGGCTCGTCCACCTGCTGCACGCGCCCCGCGTCGAGCACGGCGATCCGGTCGGCGAGCGACATCGCCTCCTCCTGGTCGTGGGTGACCACGACGAAGGTGATGCCGACCTCGTGCTGGAGCCGTTTCAGCTCCAGCTGCATCTCGCCGCGCACCTTCTTGTCGAGCGCCGAGAGGGGCTCGTCGAGCAGCAGCAGCCGCGGCCGCTTGACGATCGCCCGGGCCAGGGCGACCCGCTGGCGCTGGCCGCCCGACAACTGATGCGGGCGGCGCTTGGCCTGCTCGGTGAGGCCGACCGTCTCCAGCACCTCGGCGACGCGCTTGGCGATCTCGGCGCGCGGCAGCCGCTCGCGCTCCAGCCCGTACGCCACGTTCTTCGCCACGGTCATGTGCGGGAACAGCGCGTACGACTGGAACATGAGGTTGACCGGGCGGCGATGCGGCGGACGGCTGAGCAGGTCGGCCCCGTCGAGCGTGACCGATCCGGTGTCCGGCGACTCGAACCCGGCGAGGATGCGCAGCAGCGTGGTCTTGCCGCAGCCGCTCGGCCCGAGCAGCGCGAAGAACTCGCCCTGCCGGATGTCGAGGGTGACGTCGTCGAGCGCGACGACGTCGCCGAACCTCCGGCTGACCCCGTGGATGCCGACCAGCGGGGCCGGCAGGGCCCGTTCGGCGTCCGGGAGCACGGACTGCGTCATGGCTGAATCACCGCAAGGACTCCGTGAGTCGGGTCATCCGCTGGGCGACGATCACCACGGTGAAGCTCACCGCGAGCAGCAGGGTCGCCAGCGCGTTGATCTCAGGTGTGACGCCGAAGCGGACCATCGAGTAGATCACGATCGGCAGGGTCGGCTCGGCCGGGGCGCTGGTGAAGAAGGCGATCACGAACTCGTCGAGCGAGAGCGTGAACGCCAGCAGCGCGCCCGCCACGATGCCGGGCGCGAGCTGGGGCAGCGTGATGCGGACGAACGTGGTGAACGGCGAGGCCCCAAGGTCGCGGGACGCCTCCTCCAGCGTGGTGTCGGTGTGCCCGAGCCGGGTGCGCACCACGGCCGTCACGAACGCCATGCCGAACACGGTGTGCGCCAGCAGCACCGAGTGCAGGCCGAGGGTGAGCCGGACCGCGGAGTAGAAGATCAGCAGCCCGAGCGCGAGCACCAGGTCCGGCAGGATCGCGGGCAGCAGGCCGAACGCGTCCAGCAGCCGTGACCGGGTGTAACGTGCCAACCCCACGGCGAGCAGGGTGCCGAGCACGGTGGACAGCACGGTCGAGCCCGCGGCCACGATCAGCGTGTTGGTCAGGCCGTGCAGCACCGTGCCGTTCTCCGCCAGGCGGCCGTACCACGACAGGCTCAGGCCCTCGAAGTTGTACGGCGACTCGCCCGCGTTGAACGACATCACAACGAGAACCACGATCGGCGCGTAAAGGAACAGATAGGAGAACCAAAACGGGACGTATCGCAGCTTACCCACGCCGTGCCTCCCCTCCGGAGTACCGGCGGGCGGCCCACGCCTGCAGGATCAGCAGGACCAGCAGCACGGCGATGAGGGCGAGGGTGAGCGCGGACCCGAACGGCCAGTCCCGCGCCTTGAGGAACTGATCGCGGATCAGGTTGCCGACCATGATCGACCGGCCGCCGCCGAGCAGCTCGGGGATGACGAAGTTGCCGAAGCTCGGCACGAACACGAACACGCATCCGGTCAGCGCGGCGGGCACGGTGAGCGGCAGCGTGATCGACACGAACGTGCGGGCCGGCCGCGCCCCGAGGTTCGCCGACGCCTCGCGCAGCTGCGGATCGAGCCGCTCGATCGCGGCGTACAGCGGAAGCACCATCAGCGGCAGGTACGAGTAGAGCAGACCGGTGATGATCGCGCCTTGGTTGTAGAGGAGTTCGAGCGGCTCGTCCACCAGTCCGAGCTTGGTGAGGGCGGTGTTGACCAGACCGGGGCCGCTGAGCAGGACGATCCAGGCGTAGACCCGGATGAGGAAGTTCGTCCAGAACGGCAGCACGATCGCGACCAGGGCGATCGTCTTCCACTTGCGCGGCAGCTGCGCGATCACGTACGCCGTGGGGTACCCGATCAGCAGCGCGAGCACCGTCGTCACGACCGCGATCCGCAGCGAGGAGACGACGATGTCCAGGTAGAGCGAATCGAACAGACGGGTGAAGTTCTCGCCCGTCGCCTCGTACACCACCCCGCCGAACCGGCCGCGCCGGAAGATCGTGTAGCTGAGGACGAGGACCAGCGGGATGGCCAGGAGCACGATGAGGTAGGCGAGCCCCGGCCCGAGGAAGACGAGCCGGGGCAACAGGGTTCCGCCTGCCCAGCGCGGCGTGCGGCCCGTTCCGGTGTCCTGCTTCGGGACGGGCCGTGCCACGACGTCGTTCCGGGTCATGCGTCAACCGCCGAACACGAGCGTCATTGCTGCGCCGCGACCTCGGTCGACAGGCGGGTGTACTTGCTCGAATCCTCGCCGAGGTCCACCAGCGACTCGCCGAGCAGCAGGTCGGCCGGGGTCATCGCCAGCGGGGTGTTGGCCTGCAGCAGCTTCTTGTCGACCCGGTCCATGGCGGCCTTGTTGGGCACCTTGTACAGGATGTTCTCCGCCACCCAGCTGTGGATCGACGGGTCGAGGATGTAGTTGATGAAGGCGTGCGCCGCCTCCTTGTTCTTCGAGCTCTTCATGATCACCATGGTGTCGGCCCAGAGGTCGCTGCCCTCCTTGGGCACCACGAACTTGATCCTCTTGTCGCTCGTCGGGCACCAGCCGTCCCACGCCTCGACCATGACGGCCTCGCCCTTGGTCAGCCGGTCACCGAAGGTGGTGTCGTCGTACGCCAGCAGGTTGGGCTTGGCCTTCTCCAGCAGCTCCTTGGCCTTGGCGAGCTGCGTGTCGTCGGTGGTGTTGACCGAGAAGCCGAGCGACTTCAGCGCCGGCAGCGCCAGCCACCGCTCGGTGGTCATCATGGTGACCTTCTTGCGGGCCTCCGCAGGCGGGTTCAAAATGTCGTTCCAGCTCGTCGGCGGAGTCTTCACGAGGTCGCTACGGTAGCAGATGCCCGTTGTGCCCCAGGTGTAGGGCACCGAGAACTTGTTCCCCTTGTCATAGGAGAGCTGGGTGGCCTCCGGGTAGAGGTTCGCCAGGTTGGGGATCAACTCGGGGTGCAGCGGCTCCAGCAGTCCGGCCTCGTTGAGCGCCTGGGCGTACTGCCCGGACACGAACGCCACGTCGACGCCTCCGCCGCCGCTCGCGGTGAGCTTGGCCATCGCCGTCTCGTTGGTGTCGTGAATGCCGACCTTGAGGTCGAAGCCAAGCTTGCTCTTCACCCGCTGGGGGAGGTCCTTGGGGCTGTAGCCGTCCCAGATGGTGATGGTGAGACTCTGCTTCGACAGGTCCGCATTGGGGTCAAGACGCGCGGCTTCGGCTGTGGCGCTCCCGCTCCCCGCCGGGCTCGGTTCCCCCGAGCCGCCGCCGCACGCGGCGAGGGCAAGCGCCAGTCCGGCGGCGGCGGCAACAGCGGAAAGACAACGGGTGCGCCGATTTCGGGACACGACCGCTACTCCTTAAGAGTCTGGATTAGGTGGTACAAAAAGTGGCCTTGTACGACTACGGCACACAGGACCAGGAGTTTCGCAGCCCTGATCAACGCTCGGCAAGGACTTTCCGGACATCGTTAGCTGGACGTGCACTTTTCGAGTCGCGGATGAAGCCCTGTGCACACACGCCGTTCACCGGCGGATCCCGCCGGTGAATCTAGTGATGCGTACGCACCGTGAGGACGTATTCCACAAGGCTGATCAACGTGGACTTGACCGCGTCCCGTTTGCGCGCGTCCGTGCGCACGATGGGGACGTGGTTCGGGAGCGACAGCGCCTCGCGCACCTGGTGCTCATCGTGCGGGAACTGGCTGTCCCAGCCGTTGATCGCCACGATGAACGGGAGCCGCGCCTCCTCGAAGTAGTCGATCGCGGGGAAGCAGTCGGCCAGGCGGCGGGTGTCCACCAGCACGACCGCGCCGATCGCGCCGCGCACCAGGTCGTCCCACATGAACCAGAACCGATGCTGACCCGGCGTACCGAACAGGTACAGGATCAGGTCCTGGTCGAGGGAGAGCCGGCCAAAGTCCATGGCGACCGTGGTGGTGGTCTTGTGCGGCGTCAGTCCGAGATCGTCGATCCCCGCGCTGGCGTCGGTCATCACCGCCTCGGTCGTGAGCGGGAGAATCTCGGACACCGCGCCCACGAACGTCGTCTTGCCCACGCCGAAGCCCCCCGCCACGACGATCTTCGTCGAGGTGAGCGAGTGTCCCGAGCCCTGACGGCTGTGGGGGTCAGAGCCTCCGAAGTCCACTGAGAACCCTTTCGAGCAGATTGAGATCTGGCTGCCCCTCATCCAGCCGCGGCATGTGCAGCCGGACCAGACCCTCATCGGCCAGGTCGGCTGTGAGTACACGTGCCACGCCGAGCGGAACCCGGAGCAACGCGGAGATCTCGGCCACAGAACGCACCGAACGACACAACATGATGATCGATTCCTGCTCGGGGGTGAGCATGGAAAGATCATCGGCGACGACGGTCGCAGACGAGACGAGCGTCTCCATCGCGAGATGGTAGCGCGGCTCGGCACGACCGCCGGTAACCGTATAAGGACGGAACAGCGGCACTTCCTCCACATCGACGCTGTCGCGCATGTCCCTCCGTCTCACTCCCCCGCTCGGACGGATCTCCCGCCCGGCCGTCACCGTCATCACCCCGGCCGTCACCCCGGCCGTCAGCCCGACCATCGCCCTGACCATCGCTGCAGCTCAGCGCGCTTGGGCCGAGCGCAGCTCGGCGCGCAGGGACGGCGTCAGCGCCTTTCCCGCCCGATCGCACAGCAGCGTCATGTTGTAGGCGACCAGACCCATGTCACAGTCGCGCGCGGCCAGGACCGCGAGGCAGGAGCCGTCGGCGATCGCCGTCACCAGCAGCAGGCCGGCCTGCATCTCGACCACGGTCTGGGAGACCGACCCGCCCTCGAAGATGCGCGCCGCGCCCGAGGTGAGGCTCTGCAGCCCCGCGGCCACGGCGGCGAGCTGGTCGGCGCGATCCGGGGGGAAGCCGACGGATCCGGCCAGCTTCAGCCCGTCGGAGGAGACCACGATCGCGTGGGCGACGCCCGGGGTCTCTCTGACGAACTCGGTGATCAGCCAGTCGAACCGGCGAGCCTCCGTGCTGATGTCGATCACTGGTCCTCCTCCTCTTCATGATCGGAGCGTTCCACGGGATCGCCCGCCACCTCCGCCCGGCCTCGCCGGGTGCCCTCCTGCAGCCGCGCCAGGCGGTCGCGCGTCTCCTCGGGCGACGGGGGCGGGGCGGACGTGCCCGCGGCGGGGGTCGTCTCCTCCCGGGGCACTCGCGGTTGTCGCTTGGGCAGTCCGGCGGGGGTGAAATTCTCGCCCGGCGGTTGATTTCCGCGTGCGGCCGCTTCCCCGGGGTCCTCGGGGTGGCCCTCTCGCGGGGTCCGCGTGCCGTCCGTGGGGCCGTCCGTGCGGGCGTCCCTGGGATCGTCCGAGGAGTCACGCGGGCCGTCGCCCGGCGGTCGGCCGGGGTGTGCGCGGGGCGGCTCGGCGTCTCTCGGAGGCGACTGGCGCGGGATCGGAGGGTGAATCACCGGCATTCCGTACGCCTCGGGGTCCCAAGCGGCCTTCGGCCCCGGAGGACCGCCGCCGCCCGGGCGGTCCTGGCCCGAGGGTGACCAGGGCGGGGTCGCGGACGGCGACCGGGACGGCGATTCGCCGGAGGGTTCGGCCGCGTGCCGGGGCTCCGCAGGGCGCGGCCCCGCGGACCCGATCGAGGCGTAGATCGGCAGATAGTCGTCCCCATGCTCAAGCGGAGATTCCGCCACGGCGGGCAGGGGGTCGGCGTCCTCGGGCACGGGGGCGTTCCACAGGTACGGCCCGGCCGGATGGCCCGCGAAGGCGGGGAACGGCCCGGTGGGCGGCAGGACGCCGGTCCCGGAGACCGGCGGCTCGGGCCGGGGCCGGGGACGGACGACGAGCCCGGCCGGGAAGAGCACCATCGCGATCACGCCGCTGTCCTGCCCCGGGCGCAACTGCACGCGGATGCCGTGCCGCAGCGCGAGACGGCCCACCACGAACAGGCCCATGCGCCGGGACACCGACACGTCGATCTCCGGCGGATCGGCGAGCCGCCGGTTGGCCTCGGCCATCTGCTCGGGGGGCATCCCGATGCCGGTGTCGCCGATCGCCAGCAGCGCCGAGTCGCCGTCGAAGACGCTGCTTGAGACGACGACCTTGCTCGGGCGGGGCGAGAACGTCAACGCGTTCTCCACCAGTTCGGCCACGAGGTGCACCACGTCGTTGGCGGCGTGCCCGGCCACCGACACATCCCGCTGCACCTGGATCGAGACGCGCTCGTAGTCCTCCACCTCCGACACCGCCGCGCGCACCACGTCGATCAGCGGCGCGGGGCGGCTGCGCCTGCGGGCGGGCTCGTGACCGGCGAGGACGAGCAGGTTCTCGCTGTTGCGGCGCATGCGGGTGGCCAGGTGGTCGAGCTTGAACAGGTCGCCGAGGCGCGCGCCGTCCTCCTCGCCGCGCTCCAGCCGGTCGATCAGGTCGATCTGCCGCTCGACGAGCGTCTGGGTACGGCGCGACAGGTTGACGAACATCGCGCTGATGTTGGCGCGCAGCCGCGCCTCCTCGGCGGCGAGCCGTACGGCCTGGCGGTGCACCTCGTCGAAGGCCCGCGCCACCTCGCCGATCTCGTCGCGGCCGACGAGGTCGATGGGGGTGGGGCGTGGGATCCGCGGCACGTCCTCCTCGCGCAGGCGCTGCACGACCTCGGGCAGCCGGTGCCCGGCGATCGCCAGGGCCTCGGCGCGCAGCCGCCGCAGCGGCCGGACCATCGAGCGGGCGATGGCGACCGTGGTGGCGAGCACGAGCAGGAGCAGCAGCAGGATCAGGCCCGCCCCGATCCAGGCACCGCGCTGCTCGTCCTCCCGCAGGGCGCGGGCGCGGGCCTCGACAGCGGCGGCGAGGCGGAGCTCGACGGCCCGCATCCGCTCCACGGTCTCGGTGTTGTCGGCGAACCACTGGCGGGCCGCCGCGACGCGGTCGCCGGCGGGCGCGGGCGGCCGGTCGCGCCCGGCCAGCGCGATCGCCCAGGACTTGGTGAGCTCGGCGCGGATCACCCGGGGCCCGGAGACGGTCACGGCGAGGTGCCAGGCGTCCTGCGGCCCCGCGTCGGCGTGGAAAGCGGCGATCCGCGCCCGCTGCCGCGCCCGGGCCGCGATGAGCTCCTCCAGTTCGTCGGCGGTGAGGCGGCGGCCCCGCGGCAGTACGCCGAGCAGGGTGGCCCGCTGCCGGGAGACCTCCTCCTTGGCGTGGGCGAGCGCGCCGAGCGCGCGGGAGGCGGCCGCGATCCTGCGATCCTCGCCGGTCTGCGTCAGCTCGTCGTGGAAGGCGAGCAGGACGGCCACCAGGCGTCCGTACTCATCGGGCCGGCCCGTCCGGCGCAGCGACGCCAGATCGCCGAGGCGGCCCGCCACCTGGCGGGCCTCGGCCGCGACGTCCGGGCCGTACGCGGCGTCGACGGCGTCGAGACCGGCCCGCAGCCGGGGGACGAGCGCGTCGACGGCGCGCCGCTGGGCGGTGAGCGCGTCCCGGTCCCGACCGGTGACGCGAACCCAGATCGTCCTGTCACGTTCCATGCCCAGCGCCTCGGCGAGGTCGCGGGTCTGCGCCGACAGCGCGATGGCCGCGTGGGTACGCCGATGCGCGGCGAGGGTGTCGATCGAGGAGAGCACGCGGGTTCCGGCGAGCACGACGCCGACCACGGTGGGGGTGAGGATCAGCACGGTCAGCCGGGTGGGGACGCGCCAGTTGCGCAGCAGCGGGCCGCGCGGGGCGTCCGCGCCGTCCACGCCCTTTCCGGCGCCGCTGCCGGTGCCCCCATCGGTGCCCCTCTCGGCGCCCCTTGCGGTGCCCCTCTCGGCGCCCCTTGCGGTGCCCCTCTCGGTGCCCCTCTCGGTGCCCACTGCCCGCCCATCCCTCGGCACGTATCCGAGCATGTCGCCAACGACCACGGTCCCCACACGGTGACCGCATGCGGCGGCATCGCCTCAACGAGCTGGGGCAATCCATCCGCGGGTTCCCGATGGTAAAGCGACCGTCAGGTTCCGGCTCTCATTCTTTACCAATGGGCATGGGAAATCAGGACTTCGGCATTACTCACCGCAACGCGGCGAGCACGTATTCGCGGACCTGCACCCGCTGGGCGTCGTCGTCGATGGGACGGCCGGCCCGGTCGACCACGTAGAAGACGTCGACCGCCTCCGCGCCGAGGGTCTCCACCCGCGCCGCCCGGACGTCGAGGCCGCAGTCGCCGAACGCCCGGCCGATGCGCCACAGCAGCCCGGGGCGGTCGTGGGCGCGCACCTCCACCACCGTGCCGATGCTGGAGGCGTCGTCGAGCAGGTTGACCCGCGGCGGCGCCACGGGCACCCGGGGCGGGCGCAGCGATCTGGTCCTGCGGGCCAGGCGCTGCTCGATGTCGAGGCGTCCGGCCAGGACCAGGCGCAGGTCGGCCTCGATGGTGGCGGGGTCGGGCGGCGAGCCGTACTCGGGGACCACGGAGAACTCGATCACCGCGGTCGAGCCCGCGGAGGCGGCCGAGGCGGCGCGCACGACCAGGCGGTGCGCAGCGAGCACGCCCGCGGCCCGCCACAGCAGGCCGGGGCGGTCCGGGGCCACGACGGTGACGGAGGTGCCGGCGACCCGGACCGCGCCGCCGCCGTGCCGGGCGAGCGCCGCCTGCTCGGGCGAGAGCGTCGGAGCGGGCGGCGGCGGGGTGCCCGACAGCACCGAGCGGACGCGGCGCACCAGGTCGGTGACGAGGCCGGCCTTCCACGAGTTCCACGCGGTCGGGCCGGTGGCCGCGCCGTCGGCGACGGCGAGCGCGGCGAGCAGCTCCAGCACCTCGCGGGAGCCGACCGCCTCGGCCACCCGGTTGATCGTCACCGGGTCGTCGAGGTCGCGGCGGGTGGCGGTCTCGGGCAGCAGCAGGTGGTGGCGGACCACGGTGGCGAGCACGTCCACGTCGGCGGGCGGCAGGCCCATGCGGGCGCCGATGTCGCGGGCCACGATCTCGCCGGTGGTGGAGTGGTCGCCGGGCCAGCCCTTGCCGATGTCGTGCAGGAGGGCCGAGATGAGCAGCAGGTCGGGCCGGGACACCTCGCGGGTGAAGGACGCCGCGCCCGCCGCGGTCTCGATCAGGTGCCGGTCGACGGTGAAGCGGTGCACCGGGTTGCGCTGGGGGCGGTGCCGTACCCGCTCCCAGTCCGGGATCAGGCGCACGATCACCCCCGCCTGGTCCAGTTCCTCCCACACCGGTACGGCCGCGCGCCCCGCGCCGAGCAGCGCGACCAGGGAGTCGCGGGCCTCGTCCGGCCACGGCACCGGCATCGGCGGCGACTGGGCGGCGAGCGTCGTCACGGTGGCCGGGGCGAGCGGGAGTCCGGCCTCGGCGGCCGCGGCGGCGGCGCGCAGCACGAGCACCGGATCGTTGCGGGGGGTGATCCCCCGGGCGAGCACGACCTCTCCCCCCTGCTCCACAACGCCGTCGGCGAGCGGGCGGCGCCCGCGCGGCACGGGGCCGGACAGCAGCCGGTCCACGGTGCGCCAGGTGGCGTCGAAGGAGTGCGAGATCGTACGCCCGGCCTCGGCGACCCGCCGCATCAGCGCCTCGGCGTCGAGCAGGCCGAGCGTGCCGGCGACCGCGTCCTGCTCCTGGAGCACCAGGCGGTCGGTGCCGCGCGCGGTGACCAGGTGCAGACAGTGCCGGATGTCCAGCAGCAGCTCGTACGCCTCGCGCACCCGCGGTCCCGGCGCGGAGGCGACCCAGGCGGCGGCCACGGCCTGCATCGCCTGCACGTCGCGCAGCCCGCCGCGGGAGTCCATCAGATCGGGTTCCAGCAGGAAGGCCAGCTCCCCGCTGGACTCGGCGCGCTTGTCGGCCGCCTCGCGCAGCTCGGCGAGCCGGCGGCGGGCCTCGGCGCGCCATTCGGCGAGCACGATCTCGCGCACCGCGCGGGTGAGCTCGGGGTCGCCCGCCACGTGCCGGGCCTGGATGAGGCCGAGCACCGCCTTGAGGTCCTCGCGGGCGACCTTGGCGGCCTCGTCGACGGTCCGCACCGAGTGGTCGAGGCCGACGCCGGAGTCCCAGATCGGGTACCAGATCCGATCGGCGATGCGGGCCACGTCGTCGCGGCCGTTGTGCAGCAGAACCAGGTCCAGGTCGCTGCCCGGGGCCAGCTCGGCGCGCCCCAGGCTTCCGACGGCGACGAGCGCGACACCGCCGCCCGCCCCTTGTGGGCCGCCGATGCCGCGCTCCTCGGGCGCCGTCGCCCTGTCGGGTCCTCGATCGGGCCCTCGATCGGGCCCTCTGTCGTAACCGGGCGGCCCGCTCTTCGCCCCCAGTCCGCCTCGGCCCTCCCGGCCGTACGGCTGCGCCGTCGCCGTACGGAACAGGTCGGTGAGCCAGCGGTCGATGTCCGCGGCCCGCTCCTTGCGGGCCGCGGCGTACGAGCGAGCTTCGCCTCTCATCATTCGGCTAGAGCGCCTCCGGCCCGCGCTCCCCGGTGCGGACCCGGACGACCGTGTCCACGGGAACGGACCAGACCTTGCCGTCGCCGATCTTTCCGGTCTGGGCGGCCTTGACGATGACGTCGAGCACGTCCTCGGCGTCGTCCTCCTCGGCCAGGACCTCCACGCGCACCTTCGGCACCAGGTCCACCTGGTACTCGGCGCCGCGGTAGACCTCGGTGTGGCCGCGCTGCCGGCCGTACCCGCTGGCCTCGCTGACCGTCATGCCCTTGATTCCGGCCTGCTCCAGGGCGGCCTTGACGTCATCGAGTTTGAACGGCTTGATGATGGCCGTGATCAGCCTCATGCGTCCACCTTCTTTTCAGTTGTCACGGTGACGGGACCGTTGACGGAGGCCACACCCGAGGCGTGGATGGTGCCGAGGTCGTAACCGGTCTCGGCGTGGGTGGTGATGTCGATGCCGGTGACCTCCTTCTCCTCCGCGATCCGGAAGCCCATCGTCTTGTCGATGATCTTGCCGATGATCCAGGAGGCGATGAAAGAGTAGAGGCCGACGGCGACCGGGCCGAGCACCTGGAGGCCGAGCTGCGACAGACCACCGCCGTAGAAGAGGCCGAGGCCCTGCTCCCTGCTCATCCCGAGGCCGTCGGCCACGTCGCCGACGAGGAACGGGTAGGCGGAGATGAAGCCGAGGGAGACCGCGCCGATGACGCCGCCGACCAGGTGCACGCCGACGACGTCGAGGGAGTCGTCATAGCCGAGCTTGTACTTCAGGCCCACCGCGTAGGCGCAGACCGCGCCGGCGAGGAGGCCCAGGATGACCGCCACCCAGGGGTCGATGAAGCCCGCCGCCGGGGTGATGGCGACCAGGCCGGCGACCGCACCCGAGGCGACGCCGAGCGTCGTGGAGTTGCCGTCGCGCAGCTTCTCCACCAGGATCCAGGCGCCCGCCGCGGCGGCCGTGGCGACCTGGGTGTTCATGAACGCCAGACCGGTGGTCTGGTCCACCGCGAGCTCGGAGCCCGCGTTGAAGCCGAACCAGCCGAACCACAGCAGGCCCGCGCCGAGCAGCACCAGCGGCAGGTTGTGCGGGCGCATCGGGTCCTTGCGCCAGCCGGCGCGCTTGCCGAGCACGATCGCCAGCGCCAGACCGGCCGCTCCGGCGTTGATGTGGACCACCGTGCCACCGGCGAAGTCCTCGATGCCCAGGCCGTACAGCCAGCCGCCGCCCCAGACCCAGTGCGCGACCGGGAAGTACACGACCGTGGCCCACACGATGCTGAAGACGACCCACGCGCCGAACTTCGCGCGGTCGGCGATGGCGCCGCTGATCAGGGCGACGGTGATGATGGCGAAGGTGAGCTGGAAGGCGGAGAACACCAGCGCGGGGATGTTGTCGTTGAAGGTCGTGGGGTCCTGGGGGTTGTCGGCGACCAAGCCGGCGAGAACGGCTCCGTCACCGCCGAACAGACCCGACAGCCCGATGCTGTCCAGGCCGCCGACGACCTTGTTGATGAGGTCGTTCCCCGACGCGTCGAACGCGAGCGAGTATCCGAAGAGCACCCAGAGTATGGTGACGGTGATGATGCTCGCGAACGACATCATCATCATGTTCAGGACACTCTTGGCCCTGGTCATTCCCCCGTAGAAAAGCGCGAGACCTGGGGTCATCAGCAGCACCATCGCGGTGGCTGCGATCATCCAGGCAGTGGAGCCGGTATCGATCATACGATCCGACCCTCCTTCCACATTGGCGTATGGCCGGCTATCGCTGTCACGGTGTCCTTCGCCTCCTGAGGCGTCGTTGACCAGCTGGCGCACGTGTCCGTGACCCGGACCAAACCGCCTTACCCGTACATCTCACGACCGTGAGGCCAGCGCTCGCTCCGCTGTCGCGCCCTGCCCACGGCCGCTGATGTCCGATCCGGCCGATCAGCCCGTCCGGCGTCAGCGTGTTCTTCCGCCGTTTCAGGCCGTGACCCGGTGTGTTTCGCAAGTGTGAAACTCGCCGCTCGCGTGTTTCATTTAGGTTTCAGGCACGCCAAATCTCACCGCCGGGTGCCCCCGGCGGTGAGATCGCGGAAACAAAAATCAGGCGGCGGCGAGTTTGCGCAGCCTGGCCAACGCGTCGCGCTCGATGCGACGTGCCCTGTCACGGCCGATGCCGTACCGCTCGCCCACCTCGGTGAGGGTGTGCTCACGACCGTCGACGAGGCCGTAACGCCAGCGCAACATTTCGCGGGTGCGGCCCTCCAGGCCGGTGAGCCACTCCTCCAGGCGCTCGCGCTCCAGCGTCGAGATCGCCTGCTGCTCGGGGTCGGCCCACGTCTCGTCGGCGATCATGTCGCCCAGCTCGGTCTCGTCCTCGTCCCCGACGCCCAGTTGCAGCGAGACCGGGTCGGACGCCCAGCGGCGCAGCTCCTGCACCCGCTCGATCGGCAGGTCGAGCACCTCGGCGAGGTCGGCGTCGGTCGGCTCGGCGTCGAACTCGGCGAGCATGTCGCGGCGCACCCGCATCAGCCGGGTCATCTGCTCGCCGGCGTGGGTGGGCAGGCGCACCGGACGGGCCTGCTCGTGGATGGCGCGGCCCACCGACTGGCGGATCCACCAGGTCGCGTAGGTGGAGAATTTGTAGCCCCGCCGATAGTCGAATTTCTCCACCGCGCGCACAAGGCCCAGATTTCCCTCCTGGACCAGATCGATCAGCGGCATCCCCCGGCCTGAGTACTTACGCGCGACGGCCACCACCAGGCGCAGGTTCGCCTGGATGAACTCGTCCTTGGCACGTCGCCCCGAAATGGCGATGCGCTCCAACTCCTCGTCGGTCGCGTCCGACGTCGCCGTACGGCTTGCCTCCGGCCCCGGCGCCGGGCCGTCGAGCAACTGCTCCGCGTACAGGCCGGCCTCGATGCGTTTGGCGAGGTCGACCTCCTGTTCGGCGGTGAGCAGCGGGACCTTGCCGATCTCGGCCAGGTAGGTCCCCAGCAGGTCCCGGTCCCCAACCAGGTTGTCCTGCACGCGATTCCCCGTGGGCCTTGCCATGCGATGGCACCTCTTCCGCCGCGCCCTAGTCACTTGCCCCGACAACGTCTCGCCCGAGGCAAAGATTCCCTCGATTAATACGACCGGGGAACGGTTTTGGATTCATCCCTAAGGAGGATGCGCAGATCTCCGCACGTCAACCTGCGGATGTAAGAAGGATGTAAGCAATTACCGCCGATAAAACACCTGTCACGCCACCCGGGATCCGGCACGCCACACCTGCGCGACCAGGGGCACGCCCGGCCGGTAGGCGAGATGCACGTACGACGGCGCGTCCAGCACCACCAGGTCGGCCCGCGCGCCGGGGCGCAGCGTGCCCACGTCGTCGCGGCGCAGCGCCGCCGCGCCGCCCCGGGTCGCCGCCCGCACCGCCTCCAGCGGGGTCATCCGCATCTCGCGCACCGCCAGCGCCACGCAGAACGGCATGGAGGAGGTGTACGACGATCCCGGGTTGCAGTCGGTGGCGAGCGCCACGGTGACCCCGGCGTCGAGCAGCCGGCGGGCGTCGGGGTAGGGCGAGCGGGTGGCGAATTCGGCGCCGGGGAGCAGGGTGGCGACGACGCCGGAGTCGGCGAGCGCGGCCACGTCGGCGTCGGACAGGTGGGTGCAGTGGTCGGCGGAGGCGGCGCCGAGCTCGCAGGCGATCCGCACGCCGGGGCCCTCGCCGAGCTGCCCGGCGTGCACGCGGGCGCCGAGCCCGGCGCGGATCCCGGCCGACAGCACCGCGCGGGCCTGGTCGCCGTCGAACGCGCCGCGCTCGCAGAACACGTCGATCCATCGGGCGTACGGCGCGCAGGCGGCGAGCATCGGGCCGGTGACGAGGGCGACGTACTCGTCGGCGTCCCCGGCGTCCTTGGCGCTCGCGGAACTTCCGGCGTTCCCGGCGGATATCTCCGGCGGCACCACATGGGCACCGAGGAACGTGGTCTCCTCGGTGAAGGCCCTGGCGATCTCCAGGCTGCGGCGCTCGTCCTCGACGGTGAGGCCGTAGCCGCTCTTGATCTCGACGGTGGTCGTACCCTGCGCGGTCATCTCGGCGACCAGACGGGCGGTCCGCTCGGCGAGGCAGGCGTCGGAGGCGGCCCTGGTCGCCTCGACGGTGACGCGGATGCCCCCGGCCGAGTACGGCTCGCCCGCCATGCGCGCGGCGAACTCCGCGGACCGGTCGCCGGCGAAGACCAGGTGGGCGTGGCTGTCCACGAACCCGGGGAGCACCGCCCGTCCCTCGACGTCCACCCGCTCGTCCGCCGCCGGGGCGTCCGCGGACCGGCCCAGCCAGGCGACGCGATCGCCTTCGATGATCAGGGCCGCGCCGGTCAGTTCCTCGCGTTCCGGGTCCGCCGTGTAGAGCTGCCCTATCCGGTCGAAGAGCACCGAACCAGCCGACGACGCGTCCACCGGATCCTCCTTCGCGCCTTCCCGATGCCTCTGCTCTTCGATGCCCCCAACGCCACCGACGCCCTCGGTATCCCTCACGCCCTCGATGTCCTCGATGCCCCCATGTCCTCGATGCCCCGGTGTCCTCGATGCCCCGGTGCCCTCGGGTTCAGCCGGGCGTCCCCGCGCGGTCGCACCGGTCACGCCGTGGTCGTCCGCCGGGCGCCGGGTCCGCAGGACGCGGCTCCTGTCCGCCGGTCACGCCTTCTCCCAGGGGATCGCCGCGATCGCCTCGCGCAGCAGCGCGCCGACGTCGCCGAGCTCGTGCACGCCGTCCGCCACGACGCGGCGTCCCCCGGCGACGACCGAGTGCACGTCGGCGGCCGTGGCCGCGTACAGGACGGTTTCGGCCGCGTTGTCCGGGGCGGCTCCCGCCGTACGGGGGGTGTCGAGGCGGATCGACACCAGATCGGCCCGCGCCCCCGGCAGCAGGAACCCGGCGTCGGGGAAGCCGAGCGCCGCGTTGCCGTCCGCGGTGAGCATGCACAGCAGCCCGGCGGCGTCCCAATGTCCCCTGCGGTTGGTGGTGACGCGCTCCCCCAGCTCGACCGCGCGTGCCTCCTCCAGCAGGTCGATGACGGCCTGGCTGTCGGAGCCGAGCGTGATCGGGCATCCCGCGTCGGCGAGGCGGCGGGCGGGGCCGATGCCGTCGGCGAGGTCCCGCTCGGTGGTGGGGCACAGGCACACGTGCGAGGAGGATCCGCCCAGCAGCGCGAAGTCGACGTCGGACAGGTGCGTGGCGTGCACCGCCGTCGTCCGCGGCCCGAGCACCCCCCGGTCGTGCAGCACCTGCGCGGGGGTGGCGTAGTAGGCCGCCACGCACGCCTCCACCTCGGCGCGCTGCTCGGCCAGGTGGGTGTGGAGCGGACCGGCGTGCCGGTGGGCGAACTCGGCGACGACCGGCATCTGCTCGGGGGGTACGGCGCGTACCGAGTGCACGGCCGCGCCGATCTCCACGTCGGGGGCGTCGGCGTAGGCGGCGGCGAGCTCGTCGGCCCGAGCCGCCCACCGGAGGGCGTCGCCGTCGCCGAACCGGGTCTGCGGTCCGGCGAGGCCCGCCCCGATTCCGCCGGTGAGGTAGCAGGTGTCCAGCAGCGCCACCCGCAGGCCCGCGTCGCGGGCGGCCTGGATGAGCGCGTGGCCCATGATGTTCGGCTCGTCGTAGGGGACGCCGCCGGGGCCGTGGTGCAGGTAGTGGAACTCGCCCACGCAGGTGATCCCGGCCAGGGCCATCTCGGCGTAGGTCGCCCGGGCGAGCGCCAGGTAGGCGTCGGGGTCGAGGACGGAGGCCAGCTCGTACATGCGTTCGCGCCAGGTCCAGAAGTCGCTTGGGCCGGCGGGGGCGATCGCGTCCACGGCGTGGCCGGGGGCGCTGCGGGCGGGAGCGTGCTGGGCGCGTCCGCGCAGGGCGCGGTGGAAGGCGTGCGAGTGCGCGTTGGCGAAGCCGGGGAGGGTCAGGCCGGCGAGCCGTACGGCGCCTGGCGGGGCGACGACGCCGGGCGTGACCTCGGTGATACGGCCCTCCGCGACCCGGACGAGCACCCCCTCGGCCACCTGTCCCGGCGGCAGCCAGGCCAGCTCGCACCAGTACTCCTGCCCGGCCTCGCGATCAGCGGCGCCGGTCGCCGGGCCGCCGTCCTCCAGGTCCTGGCCACTCACGCCCTTGGCGCCTCCCCTCCTCGGGCTCCTCCTCTCCGGACGCCCCCTCCCTGGACGCCGTAACCGCTCCGTGCCGCGCCCGGCCGGACGCCCCTCACCCCGCGCACAGGTCCTCCAGGACGGCGGCGAGGACGGCGACCCCCGTCTCGCAGTCGCCGGCCTCGGCGTGTTCCTCCGGGGAGTGCGACACCCCGGTCGGGTTCCGTACGAACAGCATCGCGCTGGGCACGCCGGCGGCGGCCAGAATCCCCGCGTCGTGCCCCGCCCCGGTCGGCAGGATGGGAACGGCGTCGGGATCCGTGGCGCTCTGAGGACTCATCCCGTTCACAGCCTTTCCGTCCCCTGTTTCCTTCATCTTTCTTTTGGCGGTCTTTCTCCCGGATGCTCCCGCGGCCGCCCCGATCTCCTTCACCGTACGCCCCGCGACCCAGGCCACCCGGTCGCGGAGCGCGACGTCGAAGGCGACCAGGGGAATCCACGACTCGCAGGTCACCTCGTGCCGTTCGGCGACCTCGGCGACCATGCGGCGCACGGCGGCCTCGTCGGCGCCGCGGGCGTCGAGCCAGGCCGTGACCCGGCCGGGGATCGCGTTGGCGTTGCCCGGCGCGACGCGGACCTTGCCGAAGGTGGCGACCACGCCGTGCTCGCGGGCGGCCTCACGGGCGGCCAGGACGGCGGCGGCGAAGGGCAGCATCGCGTCCTCGCGGTCGTTCAGCGCGGTCGTGCCAGCGTGGTCGGTGCGGCCGTGGAACTCGAACCGCCAGCGGCCGTGCGGCCAGATCGCGCTCGCCACCCCGATGGGGGCGTCCATGGGGGCGAGCCCGCGTCCCTGCTCGACGTGCAGTTCGACGAAGACGCCCACGCGGCGGAGCGTCTCGCCGTCGCGGCCGAGGGCGTACGGGTCGCGTCCGGCGCGCCGCAGCACCTCGCCGAGGGTGTCGCCGGCGTCGTCGATGAGCCCGCGCGCCCGGCGCGGGTCGAGCAGGCCGGTGAGCAGCCGGGACCCCACGCACGGCACCCCGAACCTGGCGCCCTCCTCGTCGGCGAAGCACACCACCCCGACGGGCCGGGCCGGTTCGCACCCGCGCTCGCGCAGCAGGTCGATCGCGGCGAAGGCGGAGGCCACGCCGAGCGGCCCGTCGAAGGCGCCGCCGTCGCGTACCGAGTCCAGGTGGCTGCCGGTCACCACGCCGGGGCGGCTCGCCGGGTCGCCCCACCAGGCCCACAGGTTGCCGTTGCGGTCCTCGTGCCGGTCCAGCCCGCGCCGGTCGGCCTCCTGCTCGAACCAGGCGCGCAGCTCCAGGTCGGCGGGCGACCAGGCGTCGCGCCGGTAGCCTCCGGTCCGCCCGTCCCTGCCGATGTCCGCGAGGGCGTTCCACATTCCCTGGAGGCTCTGGCTCTCCGCGCTCATCACCATGCCCGCCCACCCCCGGGTTCGTACGCCTCGGATGCCCGTCCCCCTGTCGCCCGCTCACGCGCTTGGGCACCCGAAGTGCCTTTCCCCGATCTCGCCCTCCCCATTCCTCATTCCGCCAGTACGCGGGCGGGGACCGCTCGGCGTTCCGGTCATTCCTCGCGCATGGGGATGCGGACTCCGTGCTCCTCCGCGACCTCGATGGCCCGGTCGTAGCCCGCGTCCGCGTGCCGGATGATGCCCATGGCCGGGTCGTTGCCGAGCACCCGGGCGATCTTCTCGGCCGCCAGGGCGGTGCCGTCGGCGACGGTGACCTGCCCGGCGTGGATGGACCGGCCGATGCCGACGCCGCCGCCGTGGTGGATCGACACCCAGGAGGCCCCGGAGGCCACGTTGACCATGGCGTTCAGCAGCGGCCAGTCGGCGATGGCGTCCGACCCGTCGGCCATCGCCTCGGTCTCCCGGTACGGCGAGGCCACCGACCCGCAGTCGAGGTGATCACGCCCGATGACGATCGGCGCCCGGATCTCCCCCCGCGCCACCAGCTCGTTGAACCGCTCCCCGGCCAGGTCCCGCTCGCCGTGCCCCAGCCAGCAGATCCGCGCGGGCAGCCCTTGGAAGCGCACCTTCTCGCTCGCGAGCCGGATCCACCGGGCCAGCGCCCGGTTCTCCGGGAACAGCTCCAGCACCGCCCGGTCGGTCCGGGCGATGTCGGCGGGGTCGCCCGACAGCGCCACCCACCGGAACGGGCCCTTGCCCTCACAGAACAGCGGCCGGATGTAGGCGGGCACGAAGCCGGGGAAGTCGAAGGCGCGCGCGTACCCGCCGAGCTTCGCCTCCCCGCGGATCGAGTTGCCGTAGTCGAACACCTCCGCCCCGGCGTCGAGGAACCCGACCATCGCCTCGACGTGCCGCGCCATCGACTCACGGGCCCGGCGCGCGAACCCCGCCGGATCCTTGTCCCGCTCGGCGGCCATGTCGGCGAACTCCACGCCGAGCGGCAGGTAGGTGAGGGGGTCGTGCGCCGAGGTCTGGTCGGTGACGACGTCGATCTCGGCGCCGCGCCGCAGCAGCTCGGGCACGACGTGGGCGGCATTGCCCTCGACGCCGATGGACAGCGGCCGCCGCGCGTCGCGGGCCTCGTAGGCGAGCCGCAGCGCCTCGTCCAGGTCGTCCGCGCGCCGGTCGAGGTAGCCGTGCCCGATCCGGCGCTCGATGCTGCGCGGGTCGCAGTCGACGCAGATCGCCACGCCGCCGTTCATGGTGACCGCGAGCGGCTGGGCGCCGCCCATGCCGCCGAGGCCCGCGGTGAGCGTGATCGTGCCCGCGAGCGAGCCGTCGGCGGTGCCGAGCCGGGCGGCGACGGCCGCGAAGGTCTCGTAGGTGCCCTGCAGGATGCCCTGGGTGCCGATGTAGATCCACGAACCGGCGGTCATCTGGCCGTACATGGTCAGGCCCGCCTGCTCCAGCCGCCGGAACTCCGCCCAGTCGGCCCAGTCCGGCACCAGGTTGGAGTTGGCGATCAGCACGCGCGGCGCCCACTCGTGCGTGCGCAGCACGCCGACCGGCCGGCCCGACTGCACCAGCAGCGTCTCGTCGTCCTCCAGCGTGGTGAGCACCCGCGTGATCGCCTCGAAGCTCGGCCGGTCCCGAGCCGCCTTGCCCGATCCCCCGTAGACCACGAGCCGTTCGGGGTGCTCGGCCACCTCCGGGTCCAGGTTGTTCTGGATCATGCGGAGGGCCGCCTCCTGCGGCCAGCCCTTGGCCGTGAGGGTGCTCCCACGCGGAGCGCGAACTGTCGCCATTGTCCGCCCTTTCGTCGTATGTGGTCGTCGCCGGTGACGCCAGGGGCGCACGGAGGTATCTGCCCTGCCCGGTGGGCGAGAAATCAGGTGGTACGCGGCGGAGGGCGGTGAGGTGGGGCATCCCGGTAGGTTGCCTACCTGGGATGCCCCGATATCACGCCGCCAGTCCCGGAACGCCCCGCACGAGCGTGTACTCCGAGGACCGGATCTTCAGCGAAGGAGAGGCTCCGCCTTGGCGGAGGTTCCCGCTTTCCCCCCTCGTCAATCTGCCTGAACGGCAGGTGCCCGAACTATCCCGCTACGCGCCGCCGTCTCCGGGGCCGTCGCGTCGCCCATCGGCCGATGTTGCCGCGTAAGCCCCGTTAAAGATTGATATCGATTTCGAATGCAGCGCGACATCCGACGCCGCCGCACAGACTGGAAATCGCGATACGTCGCGTTCGTACCGTCGGCCGAAGGTTGGAGCGTCGTGACCGTCACCCATCCGGACCGGATGCCCAAGGCGTCTTTGACCGATCGCAGCGCCTGGCGGCTGCTGCTGGCGCACATCCGCCCGCACTGGCCGGCCATCGCGGCCGGCGGCGTGCTCGGGCTGCTGGCCAGCGGGGTCGGCCTCGCCCAGCCGCTGATCGCCAAGAGCGTGATCGACGCGTTCGGGCGGGAGGGCTCGCTCGCCGGGCCGATGATCACGCTCGGCGTGCTCCTGACGGCGGGTGCGATCGTGTCGGCTACGGGCCAGTACCTGCTGTCGCGGACGGCCGAAGGCGTGGTGCTCGACGCCCGCACCCGGCTCATCGGTCACATGCTGCGGCTGCGCGTCCCCGACGTGGACCGGCTCAAGCCCGGCGACCTGCTGTCCCGGGTGTCCGCCGACACGACGTTGCTGCGTACGGTCTCCACCACCGGCGTGGTCAACGCGATGACGGCGCTCTTCCCGCTGGTCGGCGCCATCGTGCTGATGGCCGTGCTCGACGTGGTGCTGCTGGGGGCGACCCTGGGCGTCCTCATCGTCGTCGGCACGGTCAACGTGCTGGTGTTTCCGCGCATCCGTAAGGCCTCAACACGGGCGCAGATCGCGCTGGGCGAGATGTCCACGGCGCTCGACCGGTCCCTGCAGGGGTTCCGCACCATGAAGGCCTCCGGTGCCGAGGAGCGCGAGACGGCGTCGGTACGCGCCGCCGCCCGGGAGGCGTGGCGGCAGGGGGTGAGCGTGGCCAAGTGGACCTCGCTGCTGGAGACCTCGTCCTTCGTGGTCGTGCAGCTGTCGTTCATGGCCGTGCTGGGCATCGGCGGCGCCCGGGTCGCGAGCGGGGTGCTGGAGGTCTCGGCCCTGATCGCCTTCCTGCTCTACCTGTTCTACCTGATGGCGCCGATCGGCATGCTGGTGCAGGCCGCCATGCAGTTGCAGATGGGACTGGCGGCGGTGACGCGGCTGCGCGAGGTGGAGGAGCTGCCGATCGAGCAGCTCGACGCGGCGCCGGGCGACGACGCGGGGACGGCCGGGGTGAGCGCCGGGATCGGGCACGCCGCCGGATACTCCGGAGCGGACTCCGCCGGGCGCCCCGATGACCACCGCGCCGGAGGCGTCGGCGCGTTTACCGACGTATCGGGCGGTGGCGTCGGCGAAGGACGGCGCAACGGTCACCGCGCGGGACCGGGGTCCGGCCCGGCCGAGATCCGGCTGCGCGACGTCTGCTTCCGCTACTCCGAGGATCGCCCGCCGGCGCTGCGCGAGGTGACGTTCGAGATCCCCCGGGGCGGCATGACCGCGCTCGTCGGCCCGTCGGGCGCGGGCAAGACGACGATCTTCTCCCTGCTCGAACGCTTCTACGACCCCGACTCCGGCACGATCGAGGCCGACGGGCTGCCGATCGCCGAGTTGCCGCTGGACCTGTGGCGGGCCTCGGTCGGCTACGTCGAGCAGGACGCGCCCGTCCTCGACGGCACGCTGCGGGAGAACCTCGTGTTCGGCGCCCCCGAGGCCACCGACGCGCAGATCGCCGAGGTGCTGGGCCGTACGCGGCTGGAGGATCTGGTGGCGCGGCTGCCCGAGGGGCTGGAGACCCGGGTGGGCCATCGCGGCCAGTTGCTGTCGGGCGGGGAGCGTCAGCGCGTCGCGATCGCGCGGGCGTTGCTGCGCCGGCCGCGCCTGCTGCTGCTCGACGAGGCCACCTCCCAGCTCGACGCGGTCAACGAGATGCGGCTGCGCGATGTGATCGCCGAGGCCGCGGGCGACACCACGGTGCTGGTCATCGCGCACCGGCTGTCGACGGTCACCGGCGCGGACCGGATCGTGATCCTGGAGCACGGCCGGGTACGCGCCGTGGGCACGCATGACGAGCTGGTGGACGGCGACGATCTCTACCGCGAGCTGGCCACGACCCAGTTCCTGTCCGGCACCGGCGAACCTCGGGCGTAGGCGGCTCCGAAGAAAACCTAAAAAATCACCAATCCGCGAGCGGTCCGGCGGCGAATAGGCGGGCGAGGACTCCGGCCGGAAACCTCACCTGACAGTTCCCCAACGCTCGGCTGCCCCGCAGCCGGCGGCCGAAAGGACCGATAGATGGAGCTCCGGATCAGCCGACGATCGCTGATCGCCCTGGGCGTCGCGGGGGCGTTGGCCGCCTCCTCGCTCGCCCTGTTCCGCCCGGAGAGCGGAGTGGCGTCCTCCCATCGCGAGGCTCCCGCCATCGCGGGTGACCCCCGCAACGACAACACCGACGTGTACGCGTTCGTGAGCCCGGACCGTCCGGACACCGTCACGCTTCTGAGCAACTTCATCCCGTTCCAGGAGCCGAACGGCGGCCCGAACTTCTACACGTTCGACACCAACTCCCGCTACAACATCAAGATCGACAACGACGGCGACGCCCATCCGGACGTGATCTACCAGTGGCGTTTCCGCGACGAGGACCGGCGCGGCAACGGCACCTTCCTGTACAACAACGGACCGGTGACCTCGCTGGACGACGAGAACCTGCTGTTCCGCCAGCGGTACCAGCTCCTTAAGATCACCGAGCGGGGCACCCGCGTCCTGGTCCACGACGGCATCGTCGCGCCGAGCAACGTCGGCCCCGCGTCGATGCCCGACTACGCCACCCTCCGCGACCAGGCGATCAAGCGGCTGCCGGGCGGCGGGCGCGCCTTCGCCGGCCAGGCGGACGAGTCGTTCTTCCTCGACCTGCGCGTGTTCGACCTGCTGTACGGCGGCAACCTGTCCGAGGTCGGCCAGGACACCCTGCGCGGCTACAACGTCAACACCCTGGCCGTGCAGATCCCCAAGCACGAGCTGGCGCTGCACGGCAACGCCCGGCGCAACCCCGTCGTCGGCATCTGGTCGACGGTGGACAAGTGGAGCCCGCGCGGCTACGTCCAGGTCTCGCGCCTGGGCAACCCGCTGGTCAACGAGGTCGTCGTCCCGGCGAAGCTGAAGGACGCCTTCAACTCGATCGGCCCCGACAAGGACGCCGGCATCCGCCAGGTCGTCAAGCGGGTGACCGAGCCCGAGCTGCCCAAGCTGATCGAGGCCATCTACAAGATCCCCGCGCCCCGGACGCCGCGCAACGACCTGGTGCAGATCTTCCTGACCGGCATCGCCAAGGACACCGGCCCGATCAAGGCCGACCTCAACTCCCAGCTCCTCAACCGGGACGTGAACGCCAGGCGGTTCCGCCCGTCGGAGATGCTGCGGCTCAACATGGCCGTGCCGCCCGCCAAGCAGCCCAGCCGCCTCGGCGTCCTCGGCGGCGACCTGGCCGGCTTCCCCAACGGCCGTCGGCCCTTCGACGACGTCGTCGACATCTCGCTGCAGGCGGTCGAGGGCGCGGCGCAGAACGGCAAGCTCGTGCAGGCGCTGGCCGCGGGCGACAAGGTGGACCAGAACGACAAGGCGTTCCTGGGCTCCTTCCCCTACCTCGCGCTGCCCGGCAACGTCGCCGTGAACTCCTCCGGCAGCGGCAGCTGACCATCCCCGCCGGTGCGGGGCCCGTCCACCCCGGGCCCCGCACCCCTCTCGGGGCCGTTCCCTCCCGTGAAGGGGCTCGACCAGCATGCGACCCACCGCCACCTCCGCCGCGCGACGGCCGGGCGTCCGAAATCTCCTGGACACCGGCGACGCGCATGAGACGCGCCACGCGGACGGCACACACCACGCGGACGACACGCACCACGCGGACGACACGCACCACGCGGACGACACAAACGACACAAACAGCGTGCTCGGCGCTGACGAGGTGAATCACACCGACGACGCCACCCCCGTTGCGAACCCCGCGGACGCCGTGAACCAGATCGACCATGCGCGCCGCGCGGACCACGCCCACGCCGGGGACGCCCGCGACGAGCGGACCGGCACCGTCCGATCGGGCATCGACGGCGGGACTGCCGGCGACGGGCCGAACCCCGCATCGGGCCGCAGGAGCGGCCGGGAGGACGACGGTGACGCCTCGGCGGACGGCAACGGCGGCGCGGCTCCGGGGCCGCGTGCCCGGCGTCCGAGGCTGCGGACGGTCTTGGTGGCGGGCGCGGGAGGGCTGGCGGTCGCGATGCTCCTGACCGGTGTCGCGGCCCTGCTCCCCGGAACGGAGCCCGCCTCCCCGCCCGTCGCCGCGAGGGTCGAGCTCCGCGAGGCGCCGGTGTCCCCGGTGTCGGTCGCGCGTTCCGTGGAGTCGCTGCAGGTCCGGCTCCAGCGGCTGCCCAAGGACCACCTGGCCTGGGCCCGCCTGGGGGCCGCGTACGTCCAGCAGGCGAGGATCACCGCGGACCCCTCGTACTATCCGAAGGCCGAGCAGGCGCTGGCCCGCGCCGCCGCGCTCGCCCCCGGCGACCCGGAGGTGCTCACCGGCCAGGCCTCGCTCGCGGCCGGCCGCCACGAGTTCGACCTCGCGGTACGGCTCGCCGACCAGGCGATCGAGGCCAACCCCTACGGCGCCCTCGCCCACGGGATCCGCGCCGACGCCCTCACCCAGCTCGGCAGGTACGACGAGGCGACCGACGCGATCAACCGGATGATGGACCTGCGCCCCGGCGTCTCGTCCTTCACCCGCGCCTCCTACGACGCCGAGCTGCGCGGCGACGTCCGCAAGGCCGCGGACTTCCTCGCCTACGCCCTGCGCGACGCGCTCGCCCCGGAGGACGTCGCCTACTGCCGCTACTACCTGGGCGAGCTCGCCCTGCACTCCGGAGACGTCGACCGCGCGGCCCGCGAGTACGACGCGGCGCTCGCGGCGGCCCCCGACTACGTGCCCGCCCTCGCGGGACGCGCCCGCGCCCTGGCCGTGTCGGGACGCCTGGCGCAGGCCGCGGACGCGTACCAGGCCGTGGTGAACCGGCTTCCGCTCGCGCAGTACCTGGTGGAGTACGGCGAGGTGCTGGTCAGGCTCGGCCGGGATCCCTCCGCCCAGTGGACCCTGCTGGACGCGCAGCGCCGCCTGATGGCCGCGGCGGGCGTACGCGACGACCTGACCTGGGCCGAGTTCGAGGCCGACCACGGCTCCGCGGAGCGGGCGGTGCGGCACGCCCGGGCCGAGTACGAGCGCAACCCCAACCTGGTCGCCGCGGACGCGCTGGCCTGGGCGCTGCACAAGGCAGGGCGTTCGAAGGAGGCGCTGCGGTACGCCAAGCAGGCCACCTCGACCGGGTGGCGCAACGCGCTGCTCCACCACCATCGCGCGGTCATCGAGCGGGCGCTGGGCCGTACCGGCGACGCCAAACGCTCGGCCGCGCTCGTCAAGGAGATCAACCCGCGGTTCGACCCCGAACTGCCCGCCCTCGCGAGATTCTCATGACGCCCAATCGACCCACCTCCACCCAGCCGGCCTCCACTGACCCGGCGCAGGCCCGCGACGCGGCCCGTCCGCGCGCCACCGTTCCCCCGCTCGACGAGTCGTCGCTGCGCGGGGCGCCCGGTTCCGGGAGCCGGATCTTCCTGTGGGAGACGCTCCGGTCCTCCTCCCCGTCCGGATCGCCGTCCCGCGGCCTGCTCGGGACGTTGTCGCCCGGCAAGAGGCTGCGGGAGCTGCGGGGCGGATGGCGCGGGCTCGTCGCCGCCGTGCTGCTGGCGGCCCTGGTGCTCGGCCTCGGCATGGCGGTGCTGCTGCTCGCCATGCCCTCGGCGGCACGGGCCGACGCGGCGGCCCATCCGCTGGGGAACTTCACCGTCAACCACTACAACGGACTCCGCGTCCACCCGGACCGGGTGGAGAACCGGGCGATCGTGGACTACGCCGAGTTGCCCACGCTGCAGGCCCGGCCCGGCGTCGACGCCGACGGCTCCGGCACGATCACGCCCGAGGAGGCCGCCGCTCACGCCCGGGCGCGGTGTGCCGAGCTCGTCGCCAACCAGCGGCTCACCGTGAACGGCGCGGCCGCGGCCTGGCGGGTGGTGACGTCCTCGTTCGCCTACCACCCGGGCCAGGGCGGGCTGCAGACCAGCAAGCTGATCTGCGAGCTCTCGGCCCCGGCCCCCGGCGGGACGGTGTCGTCGGTCGGGTTCACCGACTCCTACCTCGTCGACCGCATCGGCTGGCGGGAGATCACCGCCACGTCCGAGGGGGTCCGGCTCGCCTCCTCCGGCCTGCGCGCGGACAGCGTCAGCGACGAGCTGCGCGCCTATCCGGAGGATCTGCTCACCAGCCCGCTGAACGAGCGCACGGCGGAGCTGCGGGTCGAGGGCGCCGCCGCGCCCGGCGGCCCGATGCCGACCGCCGCGCCCGGCGGATTCTCGCTGGGGCTGCCCTTCGGCGGGCCGATCGCCGACGCCCTCGCCAAGCTTGATCGCACCTTCACCGACCTGATCGGCACCTCGTCGCTGACGGTTCCGCTGGGTCTGCTGGCGGTGGTTCTGGCGGTGGTGCTCGGGGCGGGTCACGCGCTGATCCCCGGGCACGGCAAGACGATCATGGCGGCCTATCTGGCGGGACGCCGTGGCCGTCCGCGTGACGCGTTCGTCGTGGGCGCGAGCGTGACGCTCACCCACACCTTCGGCGTACTGGTGGTCGGGCTGCTGCTGAGCGTCTTCTCCACCCTCGCCGGGGAGTCGGTCCTCGCCTGGCTGGGCCTGGCCAGCGGCGTCCTCATCGCCGTCGTCGGCGCCCGCCTGCTCTGGTCGGCGTTCCGCGCCGACGCGCCGGACGAGGATGAGCACGGCCATGGGCACGGCCACGGGCATGGGCATGGACACGGCCACGGACATGGGCACGGGTTCCGGTTCGGACACGGCCACGGGCATGCTCTCGGCGGCAACGGCCGTGGCGGGCTGATCGGGCTGGGCATCGCGGGCGGCCTGGTGCCCAGCCCGTCGGCGCTGATCGTGCTGCTGGGCGCGATCGGGCTGGGGCGGACCTGGTTCGGCGTCGCGCTGGTGGCCGCCTACGGGCTGGGCCTGGCGGCGACTCTCACCGCGACCGGGCTGCTGCTGGTCAAGCTCGCGGGCCGCCTCGACCGGCTCGCCGCGGCCCGGCGGGGGCTGCTCGGCCGCGTCGCCGGTCTGGCCCCCGTGGGCACGGCGGCGATGGTCGTCGCCCTCGGCACCGGCATCGCGGTACGCAGCCTCGCGTCCGCGATCTGACCGCGGTCGCCCGCCGGTCGCGAACCGGCCCTGCCCCGGCGTCGCAGGCCCTCGGCGGGTGGGCATTCGGTGAACGCCCACGGGCGCGCTCAGCGGAGGTCGCGGGTGCTCTCCCTGATGATCACCTCGGCGGGGATGCGCTCGGCGCGCCACTCCCCCGCCGAGTCCGGGTCGAGGGCCAGGTCGAGGACGCGTTCGCCCATGTCCTCCAGCGGCAGCCGTACCGTGGTCAGGGCGGGAACGGTGTCGCGCGAGGTGGGGATGTCGTCGAAGCCGGCCAGGGAGAGATCGGCCGGCACCGAGACGCCGCGGGCGCGCAACGCCGCGAGCGCGCCGACGGCCATCACGTCGTTGGCGGCGAACACGCACGTCGCGTCGGTGCCCTCGGCGAGCAGGCGCTCGGCCAGCGCGTGGCCGCCGTCGCGGTCGAAGTCGCCGTACAGCACCTGGGGGTCGGGCAGCCCGGCGTCGCGCAGGCCCTCGGCGAACCCGGCCAGCCGTTCGCGCACGACCATCAGCTCCGGCGGCCCGGCCAGTACGGCGAAGCGGCGATGCCCGAGCGCCGCCAGCGAGCGGGCCAGCCGCGCCGCGCCCCCGTGGTTGTCCGGGACGACGGTGTCGGCCGGCAGCACGGTCCGGCCCACGCACGCCGCCCGGCCCCCGGCGGCACGGTAACGTTCCAATTCCGCCGCGAGGCGGCCGGTGAGCCGGTCGTCGGTCACCCGGGTCCCGGCGAGCACGATGGCGCGGGCCCGCTGCGCGCGCAGGGTGGCCACGTGGGCGATCTCCCGCTCCGGATCCCTGCGGGTCGCGCTGATGAGCACCACCAGGCCCCGGCGCTCGGCGGCGCGCATGACGCCTCCGGCCAGCATGGCGAAGTAGGGATCGGTGAGGTCGTGCACGATCAGGCCGACGACGTCGCTCGCGCCGTGCGCCAGCGTCCGGGCGACCAGGTTGGGGGTGTAGCCGAGTTGCCGGGCGGCCTTCTCGACGCGATGCCGCAGCTCGCTGCCGACGCGCCGGGTGCCGGCCGGGCCGAGCACCCGCGAGGCGGTGGCCAGCGAGACGCCGGCCAGGCGCGCCACGTCGTCGAGGGTGACGGCCTTGCGCGGCGCGCGCGAGCGCCCGCCGCCTCCCGTGGCCCTTCCGCCGCGCGGCCCGCCGCTGTTGTCCACGCTCTGAACGGCTCCGTCGGCCGCCTCGGTTCCGCCGCCCGCCTGCTCCGCCACGCTCCGCCGGGACCGCCGCGCGGCCCGGCCGGCTAATTGGCCCTCGGACCCGCCTCCGTTCCTCTCCTCCGCGCCCTGACCGGCCCGCCGACCGGTCCGGCCGGCTAATTGGCCCTCGGGCCTGCCTCCGGACTCCTCTCCGGACCTCTCACCGGCGGCCCCACCGGCCCCTTCGCCGAGGTCTCGCGCGTTTCGTGCCGCGCCCGGCCGGTTCTTTCCGTCCGCGCGTGTGACTCCACCCACGACGTCCCACCCCTTGAACACGTTTCCGCGCCCTTCCGCCCCATTGTGGTACGCGCCAAGTATCTCGCCGTTGCGGGAAATCGTCAGCGGAGAGATCCCGGCGGACGGCGTCGCCGACGGACCGTCCGCGACGCGATGAACGGGCCTTTGCGCATATGGGCGCGGGGACGGCGTGGCATCCTCTGGTACCGCTCACGACGTCGCGGCAGTTTCATGGACGGCACGGACGGAATGGACGGCAGATCGTGCCGACCGGAGAGGAATTCCTGGAAGGCGATCTTGGCCCGGATGACCGGGCGCCGCCAGTGGGTCTCCCGGCGTACGGCCCTGGCCATCTTGGCGGAGTTGGGGCGGCGGGAGCCCGGGGCGAAGAACCAGCGGGCCCACGGCGAGCCCGGCCGGGCCAGCCGGACCGCGCCGACGACGAGGAGGACCGGCACGAACAGGCCGGCGAGCCCGGTCCAGATCTTGCCCTTGAGCAAGGTGACCACGGCGAGCACGAGATTGACGGCGAGCAGGCCGACCGCGACCTGGCGCCCCGCGGGCACGCCGTCCGGGGTCTGCCAGGTGAGCGGGCGCAGGCCGAGCAGCAGCAGGCCGGTGACGGCGACCGCCACGAACACCGCGTCGACCGAGGTGCGGCCCTCCTCGGACCAGTACACATCGCGCAAGTGCAGGATCAGCGCGAACTCGTCCAGGACCAGGGCGGCCCCGACGCCGAAGACGGCCGCGGCGAAGGCGTACCAGCCCGTGGACGCGGCCGAGACGATCAGGCCGGTCACGCCGCCGACGAGCATGAGCACCACGCCGAACACCACGTGGTGGATGTGCAGGTCGCCGACGCTGATGTTGCGGAACCAGCCCACCCCGGCGCGGATCAGGCGGACGTGCACCCGGGTGACGACGAACGCGAGAATGAGGGCGACGAAGAAGCAGAACAGCGGCAGGCGCTGCGTCTCGACGATCCTCTCCTCGAACCACGTCACCTTCGGTCACCCCCCGTCCGTCCAAAGTACGTCCCCCAATACCACCATTTCGGCGCCATTGGTCGCGACGATCGGCCACTCTCAGATCGGCCACTCTCAGATCGGCCATGGTCGGATCGGTCAGACAAGGAAGCCGCGCAGCAGCGCCGCCGTACCCTCGACGTGCTCCATGACGGCCTTTCGAGCCGCCTCCGGGTCCCGGGCGAGGATGGCCTCGACGATCGCGGCGTGCTGCTCGGCCGAGTGCTCGATGTTGGGGCCGAGCACCGGGATCGCGTTGAGCAGGTCGGTGACGCGCAGGCGGGCGTCGGCGCAGGCCGCGGTGAGCAGGGCGGAGCCGGTCAGCTCGGCGATGGACAGGTGGAAGGCCGTGTCCAGGCGGCGGTAGTCGGCCGGGCTCGCCTCGTTGACGTCCGCCAGGCGACGCCGCAGCACCGCCCGCTGCTGTTCGGTGTGCTCCATCGAGGCCAGGGCGAGCGCGGCGCCGCAGTCCATCGCCATGCGGTAGGTGAGCGCGTCGGCGACCTCGGCCGGGCCCATCGCGTCCACGGCCTCGCGCAGGTCGCCCTGGCCCGGGTCGGGCTGGCGGTAGGTGACGAAGGCGCCGCCGTACCTGCCGCGCCGTACCTCCAGATAGCCGGAGTCCTGCAGGGCGCGGATCGCCTCGCGCAGGGTGACCCTGCTGATCCCGAGCAGGGCGGCGAGCTCGCGCTCGGGCGGGAGCTTGTCGCCGTGGGCGACGCCGCCGAGTTTGATCGCCTGAAGCAGCCGCTCGACCGTCTCCTCGAAGGCGTTGCCCATGCGGACCGGTCGCAGGAACGCGGTCAGCGGGGGTCGGCCCATGATGTTCCCTCCCCTTCGCCCGCCCCGACCGCTCGCCTGCGCACGTCCCGCCCGGCGGTACCGTCGGCGGGCCGTTGCTCCGAGAATAGACCGGCGGAGGCCGGGGCGGCGTCCAGGTCCGATGCGCCGGTGAGGGCCCGTTGACGCCGGGGCGTCGCTGGTGCTTGCATTCCGTCAATGGTCTGATTCCAGACTTTTTCTGGAGGGGAGTTCGCGGTGCTCACCGTCGATCAGTTGCGGGTGGAGGTCGAGGCCGGCCGGGTGGACACCGTGCTCCTCGCCATCGTGGACATGCAGGGGCGGCTCCAGGGCAAGCGGCTGTCGGCCCGGTACTTCCTGGAGGAGGTGCTGCACCACGGCGCGGAGGGCTGCAACTACCTGCTCGCGGTGGACGTGGACATGAACACGGTGGACGGCTACGCGATGTCCTCCTGGGAGCGCGGCTACGGCGATTTCATGATGAAGCCGGATTTGTCGACCTTGCGGAGGGTGCCGTGGCAGGAGGGCACCGTGCTGCTCCTGGCCGATCTCGGCTGGGAGGACGGCACCGACGTCGTCGCCTCGCCGCGGCAGATCCTGCGGGCGCAGACCGCCCGCCTCGCCGAGCGGGGCTGGGCCGCGTACGTCGGCACCGAGCTGGAGTTCTGCGTCTTCGACGACAGCTACGAGGACGCCTGGCGCAAGGGCTATCGGGACCTCTCCCCGGCCAACCTCTACAACGTCGACTACTCGCTGCTCGGCACCGCCCGGGTGGAGCCCCTGCTGCGCCGCATCCGGCTCGGCATGGAGGGCGCGGGCATGTACGTCGAGTCCGCCAAGGGCGAGTGCAACCTCGGCCAGCACGAGATCGCCTTCCGGTTCGCCGAGGCCCTGGTCACCTGCGACAACCACTCGATCTACAAGAACGGCGCCAAGGAGATCGCCGCCCAGGAGGGCAGGTCGATCACCTTCATGGCCAAGCCGAACGATCGCGAGGGCAACTCCTGCCACATCCACATCTCGCTGCGTTCGGCGGACGGTGAACCGATCATGGCGGGCGACGGGCCGCACGGCCTGTCGGAGATCGGGCGACAATTCATCGCCGGGCAGCTCGCCGCGCTGCGGGAGCTCACGCTCTTCTACGCGCCCAACATCAACTCCTACAAGCGGTACGTGCCGGGCAGTTTCGCGCCCACGGCGGTGAAGTGGGGCGTGGACAACCGCACCTGCGCGTTGCGCCTGGTCGGTCACGGGCCGTCGCTGCGGGTGGAGAACCGGGTGCCGGGCGGCGACGTCAACCCCTACCTCGCGGTGGCGGCGCTGATCACCGCCGGGCTGTACGGGATCGAGAACGAGCTGGAGCTGGAGGACGCCTATCCGGGCAACGCCTACGACTCCGACGCCGCGACCGTGCCGCACACGCTGCGCGACGCGCTCGAGCTGTGGGAGCGGTCGGACATCGCGCGGGCGGCGTTCGGGGACGAGGTGGTCGCGCACTACGCCAACAACGCCCGGATCGAGCTGGCCGCCTTCGACGCGGCGGTGACCGACTGGGAGCTGCGGCGCGGCTTCGAGCGGATGTGAGCGGGGAGGGCCGATGAAGATCGTCAATCCGGCGACCGAGGACGTACTCGCCGACGTCGAGATGGCCGACGCCGCCGAGGTGGACCGGGCGGTCGAGCGGGCCCGGCGGGCCTTCGCCGCGTGGCGGGGCGTCGCGCCCGGCGATCGGGCGAGGCTGCTGCGGCGCTTCGCCGTACTGGTGGACGAGCACGCCGACGAGCTGGCGCGGCTGGAGATCGCCAACGCCGGGCACACGGTGGGCAACGCCCGCTGGGAGGCCGGCAACGTGCGCGACGTGCTGCACTTCTACGCCGGGGCGCCGGAGCGGCACCACGGCCTGCAGATCCCGGTGCCCGGCGGGGTCGACGTGACCTTCGCCGAGCCGCTGGGCGTCGTCGGCGTGATCGTGCCGTGGAACTTCCCCATGGTGATCATGATGTGGGGGGTCGCGCCCGCGCTCGCCGCCGGGAACGCCGTGATCGTCAAGCCCGCCGAGCAGACCCCGCTCACCGCGCTGCGGCTGGCCGAGCTGGCGCTGGAGGCGGGGCTTCCCGAGGGGGTGCTCCAGGTGCTGCCCGGCGAGGGGGAGGTCGCGGGGGCGCGTCTGGTCGGGCATCCCGGCGTACGCAAGATCGCCTTCACCGGATCGACCGAGGTGGGAAAGCAGATCATGGCCGCGGCGGCGGGCACGGTCAAGCGGCTCACGCTGGAGCTGGGCGGCAAGAGCGCCAACATCGTGTTCGCCGACGCGGACCTGGAGAAGGCGGCGGCGACCGCGCCGTACGCGGTGTTCGACAACGCCGGGCAGGACTGCTGCGCGCGCTCCCGGGTGCTGGTGCAGCGGGAGGTCTACGACGAGTTCCTGCCGCTGCTCGCGCGGGCCGTGCAGGGGGTGAAGGTCGGCGACCCGCTCGACGAGGCCACCGAGATGGGGCCGCTGATCAGCGCCGAGCATCGGGAGCGGGTGGCCTCGTTCGTCACCGGCACGCCGTACGCCCAGGGGAACTGCCCGCGCGGCCGGGGGTTCTGGTTCCCGCCGACGATGCTCACGCCGGATCCGCGCGATCCGGCGTTCACCGAGGAGATCTTCGGGCCGGTGGTGTCGGTGGCGCCGTTCGACGACGAGGCCCACGCGATCGCGATCGCCAACGACACCGAGTACGGCCTGAGCGGCTCGATCTGGACGCGCGACGTCGGGCGGGCGCTGCGGGTGGCGCGTGCCGTCGAGGCCGGCAACCTGTCGGTGAACTCGCACTCCAGCGTGCGGTACTGGACGCCGTTCGGCGGCTTCAAGCAGTCCGGTCTCGGCCGGGAGCTGGGGCCGGACGCGCTCGCCGCGTTCAGCGAGACCAAGAACGTCTTCATCGCGACCGACTGATCGTCACGCCCGGCGGGCGGACGGCGGAACGTGACGCGGATTGTGACGCGGAATGTGACAACGAGAGAACCGGGAGAACGGACGGACATGCAGCGATTGCTCGACCGGGTGGCTGTGATCACCGGGGCCGGCAGCGGGATCGGGCTGGCCACCGCGCGACGCTTCGCGCGCGAGGGCGCCACAGTGGTGTGCGTCGACCTGGACGAGGACGCGGGCGCGACGGCGGCGGCCGAGGTGGACGGCCTGTTCGTGCGGGCCGACGTGTCCGTCGAGGACGACGTGATCCGGATGTTCCGCACCGCGCACGAGACGTACGGCAGGATCGACATCGCGTTCAACAACGCGGGCATCTCGCCGCCGGACGACGACTCGATCCTCACCACCGGGCTCGACGCCTGGCGGCGGGTGCAGGAGGTCAACCTCACCAGCGTCTATCTGTGCTGCAAGCACGTGATCCCGTACATGCGCGAGCAGGGCAAGGGGTCGATCATCAACACCGCGTCGTTCGTGGCGGTGCTGGGGTCGGCGACGTCGCAGATCTCCTACACCGCCTCCAAGGGCGGCGTGCTGGCGATGTCGCGGGAGCTCGGGGTGCAGTTCGCGCGGGAGGGGATCCGGGTCAACGCGCTGTGCCCCGGGCCGATCAACACGCCGCTGCTGCGGGAGCTGTTCGCCAAGGATCCCGAGCGGGCGCAGCGGCGGCTGGTGCACGTGCCGATGGGGCGGTTCGGGGAGGCCGACGAGATCGCGGCGGCGGTGGCGTTCCTGGCGAGCGACGACGCGTCGTTCATCACGGCGTCGGAGTTTCTGGTGGACGGAGGGATTTCGGGGGCATATGTGACTCCGCTGTGACGGTCGCCTCGGGGGATGCCGGCCTGGCGCCGGGGCTTCGGGGGACGGGGGATTTTTCAGTGGACCAGGAGAGTTGATGAGCGACGTGCCCGTGATCGGGATCACCTGCTATGCCGAGCCCGCGAGGTTCACCGTGTGGGAGACGCGGGCCGCGCTGCTGCCGTACGACTATGTCGATCAGGTGGCGCGGGCCGGCGGCCAGCCGGTGCTCCTGCCGCCCGCCGGAGAGCCCGCGTCGGTGGTCGGGCGGCTCGACGGGCTGATCCTCGCCGGCGGCGGGGACATCGACCCGGGACGGTACGGCGCGCCGCCCCACGAGGCCACCGGATATATCCGGGAATTTCGGGATGATGCCGAGTTTGGGGTGGTGAACGCCGCGCTGGCGAACGGTCTCCCGCTGCTGGGCATCTGCCGGGGCCTGCAGGTGCTCAACATCGCCCTCGGCGGCACCCTGCACCAGCACCTTCCCGAGACGGTCGGGCACACCGGCCACTCCCCCGCCCCCGGCCGCTACGGCACCCTCCCCGTACGGCTCACGCCCGGCAGCCGCCTGGCCAAGATCTTCGACGGCGAGCACCTGGCCGACCCCAACCACTACCACCACCAGGCCATCGACGCCCTGGGCGCGGGCCTGACGGTGACCGCCCGGGCCGACGACGGGGTCATCGAGGCGGTGGAGCTCGACGACCATCCGTTCTGCCTGGCCGTACAGTGGCATCCCGAGACCGGGGAGGACAACTCGCTGTTCGCCGCGCTCGTCGACGCCGCCCGGATCACGCGCCCCTGATACATTGTCCCCGACACCGATTTTCCGTGCGGGAGAGCGCCCTGGCAGCCGGTCAGGGCCGCCGAAGGAGCAAGCCCTCCCCGCGAACCTCTCAGGCCCATGGACCGTACGGAAAGGTGCCCTCTGGAAAGCAGGCCGGTGAGGGGCCTCGCCGAAGGTGAAAGTCCGGCAAAGCCCGGGCGAAGCTCTCAGGCATCGATGACAGAGGGGGAGGATGCCCGACGATACTCACCGCATCCGACCCTGCTGAGGTGCACAAGCATGTCCCAGACCACAGCGCTGCACGGTGTGCACGAGAGCCTCGGCGCGACCATGATCGACTTCGCCGGATGGCTCATGCCGCTCCGGTACGGAAGCGAGTCCGCCGAGCACAGGGCCGTCCGCACCGCGGCGGGACTGTTCGATCTGTCCCACATGGGAGAGATCTTCGTCAGCGGGCGGGAGGCCGCCGCCGCCCTCGACCACGCCCTGACCGGCCATCTGTCGGCGGTCGCGCCGCGCCGCGCCCGCTACACCATGATCTGCGCCCCCGACGGGGGCGTCATCGACGACCTGATCGTGTACCGGCTGTCGGCGGAGGAGTTCCTCGTCGTCGCCAACGCCGCCAACGCCGAGCGGGTCGCCGCCGAGCTGACCGCGCGCGCGGCGGGCTTCGACGCGGTCGTGGACGACCGGTCCGCGGCCTACGCGCTCATCGCCGTACAGGGGCCGAGGGCACAGGCGATCCTCACCGAGACCGGGCTCACCGAGGCCGACCTGGACGGGTTGAAGTACTACGCGGTGCTCCCCGGCAAGGTCGCCGGGACCGGGGCGCTCATCGCCCGGACCGGGTACACCGGCGAGGACGGGTTCGAGCTGTTCGTCGCCGCCGACGACGCCGTGCCCCTGTGGCGGGCGCTGATCGCGGCGGGCGAGCCGTACGGGCTGCGGCCCGCGGGCCTGTCGGCGCGCGACACGCTGCGCCTGGAGGCGGGCATGCCGCTGTACGGCAACGAGCTGACGGCCGATCTGACCCCGTTCGACGCCGGGCTCGGCCGGGTGGTGGCGTTCGCCAAGCCCGGCGATTTCGTCGGCCGGGCCGCGCTGGAGGCCGCCAGGGACGCCTACGCCGCGGGCCCGGCGCGCCGCCTCGTCGGCCTGGTGTCGCACGGCCGCCGGATCCCCCGGCACGGCTACCCCGTCGTACTCGACAATGACGGAACCGTCGTCGGCGAGGTGACCAGCGGAGCGCCCTCTCCCACCCTCGGAAGACCGATCGCCATGGCCTATGTGCGGGGCGAGGTGCTCCGCGATCGGGCCGAGGGGCTGGCGGTGGACATCCGCGGCGTCCACGAACCGGTCGACGTGGTCGACCTTCCCTTCTACAGGAGGAACACGTGAGCAGCATTCCCGAGGAGCTCGGCTACAGCAAGGAGCACGAGTGGGTCGCCGGGCTCGACGAGAGCTCGGTGGTGACCGTGGGCATCACCGCCTACGCGGCCGAGCAGCTCGGCGACGTCGTCTACGTCCAGATCCCCGAGGCCGGCTCGACCGTCGAGGCCGGAGACGCCGTCGGCGAGATCGAGTCCACCAAGTCGGTGAGCGACGTCTACTCGCCCGTCGCCGGCGAGGTGGTGGAGATCAACCAGGCCGTCGTGGACGACCCGTCGCTGGTCAACTCCGACCCGTACGGTGAGGGCTGGCTGTTCCGGGTCCGCGTCAGCGGCGAGGCCGAGGACCTGCTCACCGCCGAGGAGTACGCGGCGCTCACCGCCGGAGACGCCTGACCCGGCGTGGCCCGCTCCCCGCGTGCGGGCCACGCCGAATAATTTGCCTCATCACATGCCGCACGACATGCCGCACGACATGCCGCGGGGGGCCGACGGGGGTAACCACCGGGGGCGCCCGCACGGGCGAGGGACACGCTCTGACACACGCGCCGGACGGCAGGGCCGCCGGGACAGCCCGTGGAAAGGCAACGACACATGGCCATCAGCGTCTTCGACCTCTTCAAGATCGGCATTGGCCCGTCCAGCTCCCACACCGGCGGCCCGATGGCGGCCGCGCACAAGTTCGCCCGCTCCCTCCACCAGCAGTCCCTGCTGAAGAAGGTGCGCCGGGTCGAGGCGATCCTGTACGGCTCGCTCGGCCTCACCGGCAAGGGACACGGCAGCGACAAGGCCGTCCTGCTGGGCCTGTCCGGCGAGAAGCCCGAACTCGTCGACGTGGACACCGTCGACGAGCGCCTCGCCGCGATGCGCGCCTCCGGCACCGTCCACCTGTACGGCACCCACGAGATCCCCTTCGTCGTCGGCGAGGACCTGATCTTCGAGCGCAAGGTGTCGCTCCCCCACCACCCCAACGGAATGCGCTTCACCGCCTTCGACCACTCCGGCGCCACCCTGCTGGAGAAGGTCTACTACTCGGTCGGCGGCGGTTTCGTCGTGGACGAGACGGCCACCGGCGCCGACCGCATCAAGCCCGACGACACCGTCCTGCCGTACCCGTTCACCACCGCGGCCGAACTGCTCGCGCACTGCGCCGACACCGGCCTGTCCATCTCCGGCGTGATGCTGGAGAACGAACGCGCCTTCGGCCGCGACGAGCCCGAGATTCGCGCCGACCTGCTCAACCTGTGGCGGGTGATGGCCGAGTGCGTCCGCCGCGGCTGCACCCGCGAGGGCGTGCTCCCCGGCGGCCTCAAGGTCCGCCGCCGCGCCCACCAGCTCTACCGGCGCCTGCAGAGCGAGACCCCGGAGAAGGACCCCCTGCAGACCATGGACTGGGTCAGCCTGTTCGCCCTCGCCGTCAACGAGGAGAACGCGGCGGGCGGTCGGGTGGTCACCGCCCCCACCAACGGCGCGGCGGGCATCGTGCCCGCCGTCCTGAGCTACTACGACCGTTTCATCCCCGGTTCCGACGACGACGGCGTCATCCGCTTCCTCCTCACCGCCGGGGCGATCGGTGTGTTGTTCAAGGAGAACGCCTCCATCTCCGGAGCCGAGGTCGGCTGCCAGGGCGAGGTCGGCTCCGCCTGCTCGATGGCCGCCGCCGGCCTCACCGAGGCCCTCGGCGGCACCCCCGAGCAGGTCGAGAACGCCGCCGAGATCGGCATCGAGCACAATCTCGGCCTCACCTGCGACCCTATCGGCGGCCTGGTCCAGATCCCCTGCATCGAGCGAAACGCGATCGCCAGCGTCAAGGCGATCGCGGCCTCCCGGATCGCCCTGCGCGGCGACGGCCGCCATTTCGTCTCCCTCGACAAGGCCATCGCCACCATGCGCGCCACCGGCCGCGACATGCTCGACAAGTACAAGGAGACCAGCCGCGGCGGGCTCGCCGTGAACGTAATCGAATGCTGACCGGAGTGGTGAGGCCGTCCCGTCACACCGCGGGCGGATCGAAGTCGAAGTCGAGCCGCTCGCCGCTGAGCGCCACACGCGTGTCGGGGTGGTCACGGCCCAGAACCCGCTCGTAGCGGGCGAGGGTGTCGGTCACCGACTTATCGGCGAGCTTTCACGTTACTCGGCTACTGCGCCATTCTCACCTCCCGCGCCCTCCTCGTCCGGCCGCGCCACTTCGCGTAGTCCGTTCTGCGCGGCGATGGTGTGCGGGTGGCTGCTACCGAGAGCGCGTTCCGCGAGTTCCAGGGCCCGAGCATACAATCCGCGGGCAGAGCTAAGCTGTCCCTGTAACCGCAGAATGCGAGCCAGATTGTTCATCGACACCACTGTCAGCGGATGAGTTTCGCCGAGCACGCGCGCCCTGCGCTCCAGTGTGTCCGCATGAATTTGTCGCGCCGCATCCAGTCGCTCCTTCACCCGGCAGACCTCGCCTAGATTGTTGGAGTAGATCAGGGAGTTCGGGTGATCAGGGCCGAGAGTCTCTACCGCCAACCGCACCGCCCGCGCAGCCATGGCATAAGCCTCATCGATCTTCCCCCTCCTGCGTAGGACCTTGCCTAGGTTGTTCACGGCGGACACCGTCAATGCGTGGCGTTCGCCCAGGGCCGTTTCACGTACGGCCAGCACGTGCCTGAGGAGCATCTCGGCTTGCTCAAGGCGATCCTCCATCTCCATAAGGATCCCGGCAAGGTCGTTCATGACCGCGACCGTCTCTAGATGCTCTTCCCCCAGATCATCCCGCACGATGGAAAGCAGCTGTTCACAAGCGGTTCGTGCATCGTCCAGTCGCCCCAAGCCCGTCCATGTTTGAGCGAGGTAGAACAAGAGCCTACGGGTGTGCGGATCATAGTCCGGCAGATGCTGCCTGGCAACCGCATGTGCATGACGGCAAAGCTCTTCTGCAAGCAGGTACTCTCCGCCGCGATACAGACGA
Source organism: Thermopolyspora sp. NPDC052614 (assembly GCF_040678635.1). Lineage (NCBI taxonomy): Bacteria > Bacillati > Actinomycetota > Actinomycetes > Streptosporangiales > Streptosporangiaceae > Thermopolyspora > Thermopolyspora sp. NPDC052614. The sequence continues at coordinate 547,024 of NZ_JBFATZ010000002.1, read as the reverse complement.
ATACCCAATTCAGCCTCTAGACCGGTATAGAGCTTGACCTCGTCCGTACGCAGCGACACGTTTAGCTCATCGAGTCTCTTTGACAGTTCCTGCACATGCGGGAACAAGGCGGCCGCGATTGCCCAGTGCTCCGGCGTCTTCGGGTCTTCGATTGGAAGATTACGGGCCAGCACCCGCAATCCCAGCTTGATCCACCGAGTCGCACTCCACCCCTCGGTGGGGTCGATTCGCACCCAGGGAACCATCCCCAGCACTGGGCTGAAAAGTCTGTTCGCCAGCCTACCCTGCTGGCTAATCACATACTCACGCATGAGATCGGAGACAAGCTGGTGGATGCGGAGGTGGGTGGGTGCAGCAGATGTGATGAGTGAGGTCTGTCGAAGGGCGGAGACGACCTGATCGAAAGTCACGCTGTCCCTTGCGAGATCCGCCAGAGGACGCGGCAATATGTCCGAGGCCCCAGACAAGAGGTCACGAGGTATGTCCGCCACAGCCATGAAGGAGCATAGCTTCATCCACTGCGGTGCGGCCAAATTAACTCTCTTTGCCCGGTCATATGACAACCGAAATGTCGTCGCAAGCCCGACTTTCCTGGCCTGGGGTCCCGAGTGGAGAATCTTCCCCCTGCCCGCTCGGTATCGCTCCAGGTACTGGGCGATCCCGATCCCCGCATCCCTGCAGTATGCCCCGGCCTGCTCCAAGGCCAAGGGCAGTCCTTCGAGGGAGTTGGCCGATTCCTCCGCAGACGTCCCACCAAGGTCCCCGCTGCGCACGCGCAGGAATTCGGCCGCCTCCTTCGCCGGAAACGGCTCCAGCAGCAGTGCTTCGGCGAGTTCTTCGAACTGCGGATTCCTAGACGCGATTATGACCGTACCGTTATCTCCGACCGGAATCAAATCGATCAGGTCGTCGACATTTCCCGCATCGTCGTATATAAGCAGCCACCCTTTGTTATGATTCAGCTGCTCGACAACGCGATAGGCTACGGACTCCCGTTCGGGAGCATGCACCCCCAAGCGAGCACCGAAATCGGCGAGGGACTGGGCGCGGGTATGTTCCAAATTTCCTCGGCCGTTTTCATATCCGTGACGGCAGGTGGTGCGGGCGCCCCTTCCACCATGGTGCGATGCGACTGGATCTCCCAGACGAGCACCGGAATAGCGAGTATCAGGCAAATGGGCCAGGCAAGCCACAGATGCGACCGCCAAGCCTCCGGCAGACTACTTGCCGCGATATTCATGGCAACCGGCAGGAGGAAGATCGCGATTATCGAGACCAGGGTTACCAGCTTGCGACGAGGCACAGGTCACCCTCCGAATAAATTCGGGTGAATGGGCACGAAGGAAATGGGAAATGTACAGGCGAGAACTTAGCGTAGCATACATGACCAAGGCCAATCACGCCTGCGACATCGATCTTTCACCACATGCCACACAGAGGACAAATGACCCAAATGCGGCAACAGACGCCAGCACGCTCATCGCGATCGACCGCTGCCGATCATCCGTCAGTGATTGTGTCGTCAGTATGCGCAGGAGATCTGGAGACTCCATCTGGGTCGACTGGATAAGTACACAACTTCGTCCACATGGATCTACTTGGTCCCGGCTTCGCGAACTGACCCTGGGTAGTCGCCAGGAATGTTGAGATCAGCCGCGTGCGCAATGGTCGAGACCCGCCGCCGACGTTCAGTGGAGCAACTTCCAGGAGTGACCACACGATTACCGGTGAAGGCGCATACGGAAACGCGTTGGCCCGGCCTCGGTGCCCGGCATGCCGCGACGAGAGCCGCGTACGCCTTTATTCATCGCTAAAAAATCGGCTGCCCGATTTCCGCGGCCATTCGTGATCATTCATCCTTGATCGCGCTTCGCGCACAGGTTGAAGGTCTATCCTGATGCACCTGGTCAGGGCTTCGGGAGGTCTTCTGGTGTCGACGGGCACGCGACCGGTACGGCGAGCCGCCCGGTGGGCGCGTGCGCACGGCGTCTTCCTCGCCGCGCTCGCCGCGGGGGCCGGGCTCAGGGCGCTGGCCGTACTCGGGTATCGGCCCGCGCTGTGGTTCTGGGCCGACTCCTTCGCCTACCTGAACGCCGCGCTGAGCCCGCGTCCGCTGGAGAGCCGGCCCTCGGGATACTCGCTGTTCCTGTGGCTGCTGCGGCCGATGGAGAGCATCCAGGCGGTGGTGATCGTGCAGCACCTGCTGGGGCTCGGCCTGGCGGTCTGCGTGTACGCGGTGCTGTGGCGGCGGACGAGGCTGCCGGGGTGGGCGGCGACGGTCGCCGCGCTGCCGGTGCTGCTCGACGCGCATCAGGTGCAGCTCGAGCACCTGATCATGGCGGATCTGCTGTTCACGTTCCTGGTCACGGCGGCGGTGACGATGCTGCTGTGGCGGGAGCGGCCGACGTCGTGGGTCGTGGTGGGCGCGGCGCTGCTGCTGGCCGCGAGCACCGTCACGCGGACGATCGGGTTGCCGGTGACGGCCGTCGTGTTCGGCTGCCTGCTGTTGGCCCGGACGCGGTGGACGCGGCTGGTCGCCGCGGGGGCCGCCGCGGCCGTGGTGCTGGCCGGGTACGCGGCGTGGTTTCACGCCGAGTACGGGACCTTCGGGCTCACCCGGGGCAACGCCTTCCTGTGGGCGCGCACCATGTCGTTCGCCGACTGCGCGAAGCTGGACCTCGACGAACGGACGCGGGTGTTGTGCCCGCGGGAGCCGCTGGACGCGCGCAAGGCGCCGCCGGAGTACATCTGGAGCGGCGACTCACCGCTGAACGGCAACGGGCTCGACGCCCGCGAACGCGACGAGCTCGCCGGGCGGTTCGCCACGCGGGCCATTCTGGCGCAGCCGTTCGACTTCGTGGCGACGGGGCTGGTCGATTTCGCGCACATCTTCACCTGGACGCGGCGCGTCTACCCCTCCGACGGTGACCAGAGCGCGTACGCCTTCCCCGACTCGGTACGGCCGTTCACCGACAAGCCGGCCTCCAAGGGACGGACAGCCACCGAGCTGACCACGCTCTACCAGGGCGAGAGCGGGGCGACCGAGGTCGTGGAGCCGTGGGCGGGGCTGCTGCGGGCCTACCAGACGCAGGGGTTCCTGCGCGGTCCCCTGCTGGCCGCGATCCTGCTCGCCGGGGCGGCGGGGATCGTGCTGCCGCTCCGGCGGCGGGCCGGGCCGCGGGAGGGCGTCACCCGGCTCGCCGTTCTGCTGCCGTGGGCCACCGCGATGACGCTGCTGCTGATGCCGCCGCTGATCGCCGCCTTCGACCACCGCTACGTGCTGCCGGCCGTGCCGGTGGCGTGCCTCGCCGCGGGGCTCGCCGCCGACCGGCTACGACGGCGTCCAGTGCGTGGGGGGCGGAGGGTTCGCGGCGCGGCGGCGCACGTGCACCCGGACGAGCACCTCGGCGTCGGGCACGCCGGTCGCCGCGCGCATTCGTGAGGCGGCCTGCTCGTCCAGCCGCGCGAGCAGCGCGCCGAGGTCCGTGCCCGGGTCGCAGGTGACGCGGACGCGCAACCGGCGATCGCCCACCAGCCGTACCCGCAACGCCGTGATCCCGGGGATGCCGCGCAGGGCGACGCCGAGCATCGCCGTACCCGAGCCGCTGCGCGCGCCGCGCCGCCCCCAGCCCGCGGCGAGCACCAGCCAGCGCGTCGCGGCCAGCGCGAGCAGGAAGGACAGCACGGCCGCCACCGGCACCACCCACGGGTGGGCGTAGAAGAACATCGGCACGCGCGGGTCGAGGATCGGCGCGGCGGGGCGGCGGGCCCGCAGCCACAACGCGACGCCGCCGACGGTCAGCGACGCGAGCCCGGCCACGACAAGGCCGACGCGGTTGCCCAGATGCGAGCGCATCCTCACCCTTCCGCTCCTCCTCACCCCTCCTCCGCGCGCATGCCCACGACGACCCGCCGAGCGATCCTGGCCTTCGTCGCCGGCGGCACGACCGCGATCACGACCGGGGCGGGCCGGACGCCGCGTGACGCGCGCACGGTCATCTCCTACCGGGACGCAGTCGCACGACGACCTGACGGTTGTGGTCGGCCCCCAGCCGGATCAGCGTGTGACCGGCCGCGGCCCCGACGCGTGGCAGCAGATCCCCGGTACGCCGGGCCGCGGCGCGTACCGTGATCTCGATCCGGCAGTTGCGCAGGGCCACCTGTACGCCGTCGACGCCGTCCACCGATCGGATCGCCGTGGCCAGCGTGCGGCGGAGCCCGGAGCGGGTGAGGCCGAGCGCCAGCAGGGGGTCGGAGGTCTCCAGGGGGATCAGTCGCGGGCGGCCCGGAATGATCGCGTGCGCGAGCAGCGCCACGCCGCAGACGATCATCAGGTAGGCGATCGCGCAGGCCAGCGGGTCGTCCCAGGTGCGCGCGCCGAGCGCGCCGAGCCGGTCGAGCGTGCCCCATCGCGGCCGCCCGCCCAGCATGACCCAGATCAGGTCGGCCGTCGCGGCCCACCCGGCGACCGAGAGCAGCAGGGCCGCGAGGATTCCGGCGGGGGTACGGCCCGGCCGCAGCGCGCGCAGCGACACGCGCGGGTCCGGCGCGGGACGGGCGCCGTTCCACCGCGGCTCGCCGCGGCCGCGGCCGTGCCGCGCCCGCATCCGTCCGGGAGGCCGCGCGTGCTCCAGGGCCCATGCGGGGTCCTGCTCGCCCGAGGACTCCGGCCGCATGGCCGCCCCCGCCCGCCGCCCCGTGCTGCTCGGACTCGTCACGAGAGCCACAGGTACACGCCCCGGGCCGAACGCCGCAGCGTCTTATCCCTTCCCTTGTGATTTCCAGAGCCCCGCCAGGACGAGACTTTGCCCGCACCGGGCCAAGCCACCCGGCCCGCACAAGAAAGGCGAATACCACTCATGATTTTCGCCGGGTGCGCCGTTAGGCTGCGCTTATGGACCAGCGCCGGCGCTACGACCACGCCACCCGGGATCTGGAGCCTCCCTTCGCGATCCTCGACGTCGAGGCGCTCGACGCCAACGCCGCCGCCCTCGTACGGCGAGCCGCCGGCAAACCGATCCGGGTGGCGAGCAAATCGGTCCGTTCCCGCGCGGTCCTCGAACGCGTCCTGGCGATGGACGGCTTCGCCGGAATCCTGGCCTTCACCCTGCCCGAGGCCCTCTGGCTGGCCTCATGCGGGTTCGCCGACATCGTCGTGGCGTACCCGACGACCGACCGGCGGGCCCTGGCCGCGCTCGCCGCCGACGCCGACGCCGCCCGCGAGATCACCCTCATGATCGACGCGGAACCGCATCTGGACCTGATCGAGGCGGCGATCCGGGACGTCCGCCCGCGCCACGAGATCCGCCTCTGCCTCGACATGGACGCGAGCTTCGTCGCGTTCGCCGGGCTGCTGCGCGCCGGGGCGCTGCGCTCCCCCGTGCGCGAGCCCGAGCAGGCGGCCGACCTCGCCGCCGCCGTCGCCAAGCGGCCGGGCATGCGGCTGGTGGGGCTCATGGCCTACGAGGGGCAGATCGCGGGAGTCGGCGACCGGGTGCCGGGGGCGTACGGGCGGGTGCTGCGCTGGATGCAACGAAGCTCGCAGCGCGAGCTGGCCGTGCGCCGCGGCGCGGTGGTGCGGGCCGTGCGTGAGTACGCCGAGCTGGAGTTCGTGAACGGCGGCGGCACCGGGAGCGTGGAGAAGACCGCGCTCGAGGACGCCGTCACCGAGATCGCGGCCGGATCGGGCCTGTTCCATCCGCGGCTGTTCGACTTCTACCGCGCGTTCAGCGGACGGCCCGCGGCGATGTTCGCCCTGCCGGTGGTGCGCCGACCGGCGCCGGGCGTGGTGACGGTGCTGGGCGGCGGCTACCTCGCCTCCGGGCCGCCGGACGCGAGCCGCTTGCCCCAGCCCTACCTGCCGCCCGGGCTGCGCTACCACCGGCACGAGGGCGCGGGCGAGGTGCAGACGCCGCTGCTCGGGCGGGCCGCGCACGAGCTGCGCGAGGGGGACCGGGTGTGGTTCCGGCACGCCAAGGCGGGCGAGCTGTGCGAGCGTTTCGACGTCCTGCACCTCGTCGAGGGCGATCGTGTGGTCGGCGAGGCCCTCACCTACCGCGGCGAGGGACACGCCTTCCTCTAGCCCGTCGGCCCTCGATCAGCACCGCCGATCTCAGCGCCCCCGATCTCAGCGCCGCCGGCGACGACGGCGCAGCAGCACGATCGCCGCGCCCACCGCCAGCACCGCCCCCACCCCGATCAGGACGGGCGCGAGGTTCGGCGGCGGCTCGCGCCGGGCGTCGTCCGCGGAGCCGTCGAGCGGCCGGTGGACGTTGCCGGTGAGCAGGTCGCCCACCGAGGTCACCAGGTGCCCGGCGTTGGCCTTCACCTTGGCGACGCTCCGCTCCGCGACCCGCTTCGGGCTCACCCGGTCCGCGATCGCGTCGATCGTGCGAGCGAGGTCGGCCCTCGTACGCTCGATGTCCCGCTCCAGCGCAGCGGGGTCGGAGTCCGCCATCGCGATCCCTTCTCCGTTCCTTCCCAATGGCCGGGAGCCCCTCGCCTCCGCGGCGCGCGGTCCCGGCCGCGACGCCGCCGGGCCGGCCGTCGTGATCATCGATCCGTCCAACTGACGCGATCAGTCTTCCAGGTCCGGGTACGGCATGGCACCTCGGCCATGCCGCTAAATTGGTCAGGACCCGGCCTCGGCCGGCCGAACCGCAGGAGGGACCTCGTGATCGACGACAGGCTCGCACCGGGCGACCCGGCACCGGACTTCACCCTTCCCGACGCCGCCGGTGAGGACGTCGCTCTGCGGTCGTTCCGCGGCCGGAAGGTCATCCTCTACTTCTACCCCGCCGCGATGACCCCCGGGTGCACCAAGCAGGCGTGCGATTTCCGCGACAGCCTCGCCGACCTGACCGACGCCGGATACGTGGTGCTGGGCGTGTCCAAGGACGCCCCGGCCAAGCTCGCCCGCTTCGCCGAGCGCGACGCCCTGACCTTCCCGCTGCTGTCGGACCCGGACCTGGCCGTGCACAAGGCCTACGGCGCGTACGGCGAGAAGACCATGTACGGCAAGACCACCGTCGGCGTGCTGCGCTCCACCTTCGTCATCGACGCCGACGGCAAGGTGGACAAGGCCCTCTACAACGTGAAGGCCACCGGCCACGTCGCCCGGCTGAAGAAGGAACTGGGCGTCGCCTGAACTCCCCCCACCGCGACTCCCCCACCCCAGACTCCGCCCACCGCTACATCGCCCACCGCTATTCACCCAACACAGGAAATGTCGCGCGAAAGCCGCCCCTGCCCCGGTCCTCCTGCCGCGCCGCGGCCATGGTTGTAAGATCGAGGAGATCTGGCGATGCTCGCGAACCGCCGGTCGCCGATCCGATCAGGGCGATCAAGACGATCCGGGCGATCAGGGAATGTCGCGGGATGGGATTCGGGGCCGTAGTCCAATGGCAGAGACACACGGTTTAGGTCCGTGCCAGTGTGGGTTCGAATCCCACCGGCCCCACTGTTACCGGGCCGCGCGACGCGATCTTCTCGCCGCGCGGCTCGTCACGGTGGTTACCGTCATCACATCATCCCTTTACCGCCCCCTCGGGCGTTTCCCCGTGACCAGGATGCCCCCGTGCCCGTAAACACGGCGTAAACACGCGTGCCTCGTACGCCCGGGCCTACGACCTTCTGCGATCGCCACAACGCCGGCTGCGACCTGAGTCGTACGACGGGATCCGCCCGCAGACGGAACCACTCTGAGCAGTCGCGTCCATATCGTTGAGCCATGTTCGGGGAACCGCGCCGGTGGGCTCGGCGGCGCCGCAGGCTCGTGGACGCGCTGTGGCTCACGCCGCTGGCGCTGACGTGCCTGATCAGCGTGCTCTACTACGATCGGCCCGACGGCTCGGCCTGGCCCGAGACGTCCGTGGGCACGGTCGGATACGTGCTGCTCACCGTCGTGCTGCTGGCGCCGCTGTGGTGGCGGGCCGACCGGCCGCGCGAGGTCTTCGCGGTCGTCGCGGGGATCAGCCTCCTGCAGTGGCTGGCCGGATTCGACCCGATCCCAGCGAACATGTCCGTCCTGGTCGCGCTCTTCGCGGTCGCCGCCGGGTGCGCGGCCCGGTGGGCCGTGGCGGCCTGGCTCATCAGCGAGCTGGGCCTGTGGCTCTCCCTGGCCCGGTTCGTGGACGGGGGGACAGGGATCGCGAACCTGAAGGGCTTCGCCTCGGCCTCGGGGTTCGTCATCACGATCGCCATCGCCGGAATCTACGTCAACACCCGCCGCCGGTACCTGGAGAGCCTGGAGGAGCGGGCCGAGCGCGCCGAGCGGGAACGCGACCAGCGAACCGCCATCGTCGCCGCGGCCGAGCGCGCCCGGATCGCCCGGGAGCTGCACGACGTCATCGCGCACCATGTGAGCGTGATGGTGGTGCAGGCCGACGGCGCGGGCTACGCCATCGACGGCGACCCCGAGCAGGCACGCGCGGCGGTCCGGACGATCTCGGCCACCGGCCGCCGGGTCCTCGCCGAGATGCGGCGGCTCGTCGGCGTGCTGCGCGAGGACGACGGATCGGCCGAGGAGTACGCCCCGCAGCCGGGCCTGGCGCAACTGGAGGATCTGCTCCGCCAGGTGCGCGCGTCCGGCCTGCCGGTGGAGTCGTCGATCACCGGCGTGCCCCGGGACCTGCCCGAGGGCGAGCAACTGGTCATCTACCGCGTCGTGCAGGAGGCGCTGACCAACGCGCTGAAGCACGGCGGCCCCGCGGCGAGCGCGGTGGTCGAGGTGGAGTACCGGACCGGCGAGGTCGTGGTGCGGGTCCGCGACGACGGACGCGGCGCGGCGGCCCCCGCCGGCATCGGCGGCCACGGCCTGATCGGCATGCGCGAACGCGTGGCCATGTACGGCGGGGCGGTCGAGGCCGGCCCCCGCAGCGGGGGAGGATTCCAGGTGACGGCGCGGCTTCCGGTGGGCAGGGCGGCATGACGATCCGGGTGTTGCTCGTGGACGACCAGGAGCTCGTGCGCACCGGCTTCCGCATGGTGCTCGGCGCCCAGCAGGACATCGAGGTGGTGGGCGAGGCCGCCGACGGCGCGGCGGCCGTGGAGGCGCTGCGCCGGATCGCCGCCGACGTGGTGCTGATGGACGTGCGGATGCCGCGCATGGACGGCGTCGAGGCCACCCGGCTGATCTGCGCGGGGTCCGCGGACGGCCCCCGGGTGCTCATCCTGACCACGTTCGACCTGGACGAGTACGCCTTCGCCGCGTTGAAGGCGGGCGCGTCGGGCTTCCTGCTCAAGGACGTGCCGCCGGGCGACCTGGTCAGCGCGATCCGGGCGGTGCACGGCGGCGACGCGGTGGTGGCGCCGAGCACCACGCGGCGGCTGCTCGACCGCTTCGCCGTACACCTGCCGCCGGGCGACGCGGCCGAGCCGTCGGCGCTCGGGCTGCTCACCGCGCGGGAGCGGGAGGTCCTGCTGCAGGTGGCGCGCGGCCTGTCGAACGCGGAGATCGCCGAACGGCTGGCGCTCGCCGAGGCGACGGTGAAGACCCATCTCGGCAGGATCCTGGCGAAGCTGGGCCTGCGCGACCGGGCCCAGGCCGTGGTCTACGCCTACGAGAGCGGCCTGGTGGCCCCCTCGGATCGGCCGAAAGGCTGACCCCCGGCTACCACTCAGGTCGGACGCCGCCGTCACGGCTCCCCACAAAGGGCGGCCGAAGTCCGGCTCCATGGCCGATGGGCCGGACGCCTCCGATCAATACCGTTGATCTCATCGTTTATCGCTCAATCGGGCTGAATTTTGTGGATCACCACACTCCGCCGAAGGGCCGACGGGGGCCGGAGCGGACGAGGATCGGAGGCCATAGTGACCATCATCGAAGCCGGGCGCCGGCTCGGGGGACATCACGCGTACGGACAGGGCCAGGGGCAGGCTCGGGAACGGTTCGCCGTCTCGGCCCACGGGCTGACCAAGGTGTACGGCACCGGCGACGCGGCCGTGCGGGCGCTGGGCGGGGTGGACATCGCGTTCGCCGCCGGAAGGTTCACCGCGATCATGGGACCGTCGGGGTCGGGCAAGTCCACCCTCATGCACTGCCTGGCCGGGCTCGACAGCGTCACCGGCGGCGAGGTGTACATCGGCGACACGGAGATCACCAAACTGAACGACCGGCAGCTCACCGGGCTGCGCCGCGAGCGCGTCGGGTTCATCTTCCAGGCGTTCAACCTGCTGCCGACGCTCACCGCCGAGCAGAACATCCTGCTGCCGCTGGACATCGCCGGCCTGCAGCCGGACCGTGAGTTGTTCGACCTGGTCGTGGACACCGTGGGGCTGCGCCCCCGGCTGAAGCACCGGCCCTCGGAGCTGTCCGGCGGCCAGCAGCAGCGCGTCGCGGTGGCCCGCGCGCTCATCGGGAAGCCGCTGGTCATCTTCGCCGACGAGCCGACCGGAAACCTCGACTCGCGCAGCGGCGCCGAGGTGCTGTCGTTCCTGCGCAGATCGGTGCGCGAGCTCGGCCAAACGATCGTCATGGTCACCCACGACCCGGTCGCCGCCTCCTACGCCGACCGGGTGGTGTTCCTGCGCGACGGCCTGCTCGTGACCGAGCTGTACCGGCCGACCCCGCAGTCGGTGCTCGACACGCTGGTGAAGCTGGAGGCCTGAGCCGTGCTGAAGACCACACTGGCCGGACTGCGGGCGCACCGGCTGCGGCTGCTGCTCACCTCGGTGGCGATCGCGCTGGGCGTGGGCTTCATCACCGGCACGTTCGTGCTCACCGACGCCCTGCAGGCCGGCTTCGACCAGACGGTCACCGCGGCCGCCGACAAGGTGGACGTCGCGGTGCGGACGCCGGCGGCCGATTCCGAGACCACGCCGGTGATCCCCCTCGGCGTACTGGAGAAGGTCCGCTCCGTGCCCGGCGTGGCCGATGCCCAGGGACTCGTCACCGGGGTGACGCCGCTGCTCGGCAAGGACGGCAAGGCGGTCGGGTCGACGGCGACCGCCGGCATCTCGATCTCGACCGGCCGCCTCAATCGCACCGTCATCGTCGCCGGCGCCCCGCCGGCCGCCGCCGACCAGGCCGTCCTGGACGACAACACCGCCAAGACCCGCGGCTTCGCGGTCGGCGACACCATCACCGTGCTCGACCACCGCGACCAGCGGCACACCTTCCGCCTCGTCGGCCTGATGGACCTGGGCGTGCAGCAGGACCTCGCCTACCGCGGCGCGGTCGGGTTCACCGCGGACACCGCCCTGCGGATGACGGGCGTGAAGGGCTACAGCGAGATCGACGTGGCCGCCGCCGACGGCGTCACCGCCGACCAGTTGCGCAAGGCCGTACGCACGACCGTGCGGCAGGCCGCCGGATCCTCCTATCCGGTGATCACCGGCGCGAAGCTCGGCAAACTGCTGGCCAAGGGCAACGGCGTCGACAGCGGGCTCCTCGCCGCCTTTCTGCTGGCGTTCGGCCTGGTCGCGCTGCTCGTCGCGGCCCTGGTCATCTACAACACCTTCAGCATCCTCGTCGCCCAGCGGGTACGCGAGCTGGCGCTGCTGCGCTGCATCGGCTCCTCGCGCGGCCAGGTGTTCGGCTCGGTGCTGCTGGAGGCGCTGGTGGTGGGCGCGATCGCCTCGGTCGCCGGGCTGCTCATCGGGTACGGTTTCGGGGCCGGCGCGCTGGCCGTGCTCGGTGCCCTCGATTTGAACCTGCCGCAGGGCGTGCTCACCCTGGAGCCGCGCACGATCATCGTCGCCCTCGCCGCCGGCCTGCTCGTCACCGTGGCCGCGGCGGTGCTGCCCGCCCGGACGGCCACCAAGGCGCGCCCGATCGCCGCGCTCGGCGCCCAGACCGAGGAGCCCACGCCCAAGACCGGGATGTTGATGCGCGTCTGCGCCGCCGTGCTCGCCCTGCTCGGCGCGGGCCTCACCGCGTACGGCATCGTGATCAAGGCCGGCCGGGACGCCCTGTTCTTCGTCGCCGCCGGGGGCACGCTGGTCTTCCTGTCGGTGCTCGTCATCGGCCCCGTGATCGTGAGGCCGCTGAGCGCGTTCGTCGGCTGGCTGCCGCGCCGCCTGTTCGGCGTGCCGGGCAGGCTGGCGGTGGACAACTCACGGCGCAACCCGCGGCGCGCCGCGACCACGACGATCGCGCTCACCGTGGGCGTCGGCCTGATGACGCTGATCTCGGTGGTCACGGCCTCGTCCCGGGCGTGGCTCACCAGCGAGATCGACGAGCAGTTCCCGGTCGACTACACGGTCAGCGCCCAGTACCGGGACGGCGCGCGGGAGGAGCGGGTCCCCCGCGCCATCGCCGACGACCTCAGGAGCCGCCCGGAGATCGACTCGGTCATCGAGATCCGGCGCGCGACGTCCGAGGTGAAGGGCGACGACCAGGAGGTCGGCACGGTGACGGCGCAGGCGCTCGGCACCGAGTTCCGGCCCGCGACCATCGCCGGCGACCTGCGCGGGCTCACGCCGGGCACCGCGGCGGTCGTCAAGGGCGCGGCCGAGTACCTGCACCTGGGCGTCGGCGACACCGCCACCATCCAGGTGCGGGGCGGCCGGTCGGTCGGCCTGCGGATCGTCGCGATCATCGACAGCGAGGTGCTGCCGCTGCCGACCTTCATCGTGCACGAGAGGGTTTTCGACGATTACTTCGGGCGGGTGGGCGACAGCCAGATCCTGGTGAACGCCAAGGACGGCGTCCCGGCGGCGACGGCGCGACTGGCGGTCGAGGCGGCGGCGAAGCCGTACCCCAGGGCGCAGGTGGGGAGCGCGGCCGAGGTGCGCGGCGAGTTCGAGTCGGCCCTGGACATGCTGCTGCTGATCGTGGCCGGGATGCTCGCGCTGGCGGTGATCATCTCGCTGCTCGGCATCGCCAACACGCTCGCGCTCTCGGTGCACGAGCGCAGTCGGGAGTCGGCGCTGCTGCGCGCGCTGGGGCTGAACCGGTCGCAGTTGCGGCACATGCTGTCGATCGAGGCGCTCATCCTGGGCCTGGTCGGCGCGCTGATCGGGGTGGTGCTCGGGATCGTGTTCGGCTGGGCGGTGGTGCGCGCACAGGCCGACGACGTGCCGTTCCAGGTGCCGGTCACGCACGTCCTGCTGCTGATCGCCGCCTCCGGGCTGGCCGGGGTGATCGCGGCGATGCTTCCGGCCCGGCGCGCGGCCCGCGCCTCGATCGTCGGGGCGATCGCGTCGGGCTGACCGCCGGAGCCCGCACCGGTGGCCGGGACGCCTCTCGGGGCGGCGTCCCGGCCACCGGCCGCTTCGGGCGGACCGTCGGGAGGTACGGTCGCGACGTCCTAGGCCAGAATGACCATCACACGACCTTCCTGCAGTGCTCCCGTCGCTCCCGCCCGACCCTGTTCTCCGACCTGTTCTCCGAACCGTGTTCCCGTGCCGCCGTGGAGGTTTACGACGTGGTGGTACTTGTCGGTTGGCCCGGCCAGGCCCGACGAATAGGCGTCATGTCCGGCGTCGCCGGGCACGGCGGCGGGTCCCATCGGGGCCTGCCCTATCGGGGACGGCGTCCCGGCCACTGCTCGGCCACGATGTCGGGGGCGAGCAGCGGGCGGATCTCGATCTCGCCCGTCGCGCGGTCGATGATGACGCAGCCGCCGCCGACCACGTCGGGCAGCACGCTCGGGTCGTCGGGCTCGGGCTCCTTCGCCCACACCACGTAGCCCTCGTCGAATCCCCACAGGCCCACCTCGCGGGCCTCGTCGAACGGGCGGGCGCCGTTGATGTACTCCTCGGCGAGCGCCCGCGCCTGATCCGAATTGATCACAGCCGTCGCCCCTGACGATCGACGATCACACAGAACACCCCGGTGACCACCTCGTACGGCGGCTCCACCGACATGTGGCCGCGCTGCGCGTCGATCCACAGGATCTCGCCGGCGGCGTTGACGGCGTTCCAGGCGTGGCTGCCGCCGCTCGGCCAGCGGGTGATCAGGATCGCCGCGGCGCCGTGGCCGCCCCCGAGCAGCCGCTGGGCGATCGGCACGAACGCCCGGCGGCCCAGCCCGACCAGTTCGAACCGATGGCCCAGCCACTGCTCGGCGCGGGCCACCCCGCCCGCCTCGCCCAGCAGCGACGGCCTGCCCACCGCGTCGTACTCGGCCCGGCGCGGCGCGGCCACCACGGGCTCGCCGTGCCAGGTGGACATCACCGCGAGCGCGCAGTCGACCGCGTTCGTGGCGCGGAACGGGTCCTCCGACGGGCCCTCCGCGTTGATCAGGCGGATCCAGGTGCCGCGCGGGTCGGGAAAGCGCCCGTGGTCGCGCACCGCCTGGACCAGGTCGTCCTGGGCCCTGGGATCGGGCCGGGTCAGGCCGCCGCGCCTGCCGTACGGGCGGGCGAGGGCGAGCGGCGGCGGACGGCCCGAGCGGTCGAACCAGTCGCCGCGGGAGGGGTCGTCGAGCGTCGGCGTCTCGGCCGCCAGTTCGTAGTCACGCCACCGCCAGCCGCCGGCCACGACCGGGTTGTACATCCCGGTGGGCAGCCGCCACCGGGACGCGCCCGGCCGAAGGTCCCGCTCGTGACGGCCCGGTACACCCGCTAGCACGAGCCCCACCTCCGCACGCTCCGCCCGTCCCCCACTCCTCACCGATGGTAGGCGGGCGGACACGGCGCGCACCCGCGGGTTTAACCGGACTTTGCCCATGCGACGGGGCAGATGCGCCGGGCCAGATGCGCAGCGGCGGTCGCCTCGGCCGGGGACGCCGCTCAGCCCACCGTGACGCTGATCGAGTGCCGGCCGGTGGCGCCGTCCGGCGCGGGCTCGGCGAGTTCCTCGGTCTGGGTGTATCCGGCGGCGTCGGTGGCCCGAACCTGGATCCGGTGGCTGCCCGGCGTGGCGTCCCAGTCGTCGATCACCCACTGCCGCCAGGTGTCCGGGCCGGGCACCTCGGCGAGCCGGGCCTGCCGCCACGGCCCGTCGTCGACGCGCACCTCCACCGCCGCGACGCCCTTGTGCTGTGCCCACGCCACGCCCGCGATCGTGGTGCGGCCGGGCTTGACCGAGGCCCCGTACGCGGGGACGTCGATGCGGGACTGGGTCTTGATCGGCCCCTTGGCCGACCAGCCGCGCGGCGTCCAGTACCCCTCGTCCTGGTCGAACCTGGTGACCTTGATCTCGGTGACCCACTTGGTCGCCGAGACGTAGCCGTACAGGCCGGGCACCACCTGGCGGGCCGGGAAGCCGTGCTGCACGGGCAGCGCCTCGCCGTTCATCGCGACCGCGAACAGCGCGTCGCGGCCGTCGAGCACCACGTCCACGGGGGTGCCGCAGGTCCAGCCGTCGGCGGAGGTGCTCAGCAGCATGTCGGCGCCGGACTTGATGCCCGCCTCGCGCAGCAGGTCGGCCATGCTCGCGCCGAGCCATCGGGCGTTGCCGATGTACGGCCCGCCCACCTCGTTGGACACGCACGTCAGCGTGACGTCGGCCTCGATCAGCGGGCGGCGGATGAGCTGGTCGAAGGTGATCTCGATGGGGCGGTCCACCATGCCGTGCACGCGCAGGGTCCAGTCCGCCGGGTCAACGCGGGGAATGATCAGGGCGGTGTCGACGCGGTAGAAGTCGGCCGTCGGGGTGACGAACGGGGCCAGACCCCGGATGCGCAGGTCGGCGCCCGCGGGAAGCGGCGCGGCGGGCCGTGCCGGGCGGGGCAGCGTCAGCGTGGTGCGCGCCGTGTCCACCTGCCTGCTGCCGGACAGCGCGCCTCCGGCGAACCCGGTCGCCCCGGCGACCGCGAGGCCGGCGACGGCTCCGGTGAGCAGACCGCGCCGGTCGATCGCGTAGGGGTGGTCGGGGGACACCATCACCGGCGGGCGCTCGACGTCCCGCCGACCGGGCTCGCCGTCGTCCTCCTCCGTGTCCGGGGCCTGCAAAGCCTCCGGCCGGTCCGCGTAGGCGTGGGACTCGTAGGTGCGGGACTCGTAGGCGTAGGAGAGGTCCGCCACCGGCGTCGCGCGGCGCAGGAGCAGCGTCAGCGCCCAGGACCCGGCGAGCGCGCCGACGAGCGACGGGACCACGTCGATCACGCCCGCCGCCGGGCGGGTCATGGCGGCGACCGCGCCGACGACGCCGAACAGGAGCAGGCCGGTCGTGCCGTACCGGGGGGAACGCTGCGACAGGACGCCCAGGGCGGCGGCGATCGCGGCCAGGACCACGACGATGCCGGCGAGCAGGACGGTCTTGTCGTTCTCGCCGAAGGTCCTGATCGCCCACTCCTTCAGCGGGGCCGGGGAGAGGTCCACGGCCACGCCGCCGACGGCGGCCACCGGGGCCGCTTCCGGCGCGAGCACCCCGGCGGCGAGCTGGGCGACGCCGAGCGCGACGGCCCCGGCGACGATTCCAATCGCGGCGGCGGCCCAGGGGGGCAGGATCGGAGGTCGGGCCGCGACGAGCGTGCGCACATCACGAACAGTTTCCACGTACCGAACCTAAACCCCCCAGAGGGGGACAGATCTTACGCCGGGCTTACGAGCACCTGGGAGATGACCGGGACCAGGGCGCGGAAGGCCCGGCCGCGGTGGCTGATGGCGTCCTTCTCCTCGGCGGACAGCTCGGCGGTGGTGCGGTCCCCGCCCTCGGGCACGAAGATCGGGTCGTAGCCGAAGCCGCCCGTGCCCCGGGGCTCGAAGATGAGCGAGCCGTGCATCGCGCCCTCCACGACGTGCTCCTCCCCCGACGGCAGCGCGAGCGCCGCCGCGCAGGCGAAGTGCGCGCCCCTGCGGCCCTCGGGCACGTCGCAGAGCTGGGCGAGCAGCAGGTCGAGGTTGGCCTTGTCCTTCGCCAGGGCATCTCCCGTGCGCACCCCCGCCCAGCGGGCGGAGAAGACGCCGGGCATGCCGCCCAGCGCGTCCACGCACAGGCCGGAGTCGTCGGCGATCGCCGGCAGGCCGCTGCCCCGGGCCACCGCGTGCGCCTTGAGCAGGGCGTTCTCGGCGAACGTGAGGCCGGTCTCGGCGACCTCGCCGATCCGCGGGAACTCCTCAAGGCCGATCAGCTCGATCGGGACGGCGGCGTCGGCGAGGATGCGGCGCATCTCGCGGATCTTTCCCGCGTTGCGGGTGGCGAGCACGACCTTGGGCGCCGGCCCGGTCACGCCAGCACCTCCTTCTGCAGCCGGTTCAGCTCCGCGCAGCCGGTGGCGGCGAGGTCGAGCAGCGTGTCGAGCATGCGCCGGTCGAACGGCGCGCCCTCGGCGGTGCCCTGGACCTCGACGAAGTCGCCCGCGCCGGTCATCACCACGTTCATGTCGGTCTCCGCGGCGACGTCCTCGGTGTAGCACAGGTCGAGCAGCGGCGTGCCGTCCACCACGCCCACCGACACCGCCGAGACCGAGGCCACCAGCGGGTCTCCCGGGCACATGCGGCGCTCCCGCATCCACGTCACCGCGTCCACCAGCGCCACGTACGCCCCGGTGATCGCGGCGGTGCGGGTGCCGCCGTCGGCCTGCAGCACGTCGCAGTCGAGGATGATCGTGTTCTCGCCGAGCGCCTTATAGTCCAGGCAGGCCCGAAGGGACCGGCCGATCAGGCGGGAGATCTCCTGGGTACGCCCGCCGAGCCGCCCCTTGACCGATTCGCGGTCGCCGCGCGTGTTCGTCGCGCGGGGCAGCATCGCGTACTCGGCCGTCACCCAGCCAAGACCGCTGCCCTTGCGCCAGCGCGGCACCCCCTCCTGCACCGACGCCGCGCACAGCACCCGGGTGCCGCCGAATTCGACCAGCACCGAGCCCTCGGCGTGCGCGAGCCAGCCGCGGGTGAGGGTGACCGGGCGAAGCTGATCGGGATTGCGTCCATCTGCTCGAGACATGGGGCTCACCCTACGCGCCGCCGAGGTCGTACGTGGCACCGCTGCGGGCGAGCTCCATGCGGCCGGTGAACCCGCCGCGGGCGGCGTCGTCGAGCACGCGCGCCCGGTCGTACCAGGGCACCAGGTGGGTGAGCACCAGCGTGCCGACGCCCGCGCGGGCGGCGTGCTCGGCGGCCTGGCGTCCGTTCAGATGCAGGTCGACGGGCATGCCGGGCTGGTCGAGGAAGGAGGCCTCGCACAGCAGCACGTCGACGTCCTTGGCCAGCTTGACCAGCTCGGAGCTCTCGCCCGTGTCGCCGGAGTAGGCGATCGAGGCGCCGCCGTGGGAGACGCGGAAGCCGTACGTCTCCACCGGATGGTTCATCTGGCCGACGGTGACCTCGAACGGGCCGATCTGCAGGGTGCCCGGGGAGAGCGCCCGGAAGGAGAACGCGGTCTCCAGGCCCGGCTCATCGGGCATGCCGTACGCGGCGGCGAGACGCCGGGGCGCGTCCGCGGGGGCGTACACCGGCAGGCGCTCGAACGGGCCGTACGGCGAGTAGGTGCGCACCACGTGGTAGGGGCACAAATCGAGGCAGTGGTCGGCGTGCAGGTGGGACAGGCAGACGGCGTCGATGTCGGCGAGGGCCGCGTGACGCTGCAGTGCCCCGAGGGCGCCGTTGCCCAGATCGAGCAGCATGCGGAACCCTTCGGCCTCCAGCAGATAGCAGGAGGAGGGGCTGTCGGGTCCGGGGAAGCTCCCCGAGCAGCCGACGATTGTCAGTTTCACGGCGGCCTCCTAACCGGGCGTCACAGCCTGCGCGGCTGCGGCCCTACTGAGCGATACGTCCCCCACCGACGCCAGTTCAACAACCTGCATCTCCGGCCCGAGGAATCGGCGGCCGAGGCGGGTGAACAGCGTGGCGTCGCCGGTGGTGTGGAATCGGTGCCGCACGGCGGAGCCGGTGGCGGCCAGGCCGCGGTCGCGCAGGACGCGGTAGACGTCCTTGGCGGTCTCGTCGGCGCTTGACACGAGCGTGACGCCGTCTCCCGCGACGTAGGAGATGGCGCCGGTGAGCAGCGGGTAGTGGGTGCACCCGAGAATGAGGGTGTCGCAACCGGCCTCGAGCAGGGGCTCCAGGTAACCCCGGGTGACCTCGATCAGCTCGGCGCTGCCGGTGTCGCCGCGCTCGACGAACTCCACCAGCCGGGGCGCCGCCATCCCCATCAGCTGCACGTCCGGCGCGGCGGCGAAGGCGTCGTGGTAGGCCATCGACTCGATCGTGGCGCGGGTGGCGATCACGCCGACGCGGCCGTTGCGGGTCGCCCGGGCGGCGCGCCGTACGGCCGGCTGGATCACCTCGACGACCGGCACGTCGTAGCGCTCCCTGGCGTCGCGCAGCACGGCGGCGCTGGCCGTGTTGCACGCGATCACGAGCATCTTCACGTCGTGCGCGACGAGGTGATCCATCACCTCCAGCGCGTACGCCCGCACCTCGGCGATGCGCTTGGGCCCGTACGGCTGCCGCGCGGTGTCGGCCACGTACAGGATCGACTCCCGGGGAAGTTGATCCATGATCGCCCGGGCGACCGTGAGGCCGCCCACACCGCTGTCAAATACTCCGATTGCCTGGTCCGCCCGGCCCTGTGGTTCCGACACGGTTCCCAAGGGTAAGCGACCTGCCACGATCGCTCACGGTAATAATGCTCACAGTGGAGTGTCGCTTCGGGCGGCCGTAATATCCGCCAACCGCCGTGGCGGACGACGCTTCATCCGCGTCCCAGCCGGGCGAGCTGGCGGCTCTGCGCGACGAGCCGCCCGGCGGAGTCGCGTACCTCGACGTTCTCGTCGAACCAGCCCTCGGCGATGAGGTCGCCGTCGGCGATGAGGACGAGCGGGCCCGGCGCGGGCAGCGCGCGCAGGTACCAGGTGAGCTCGACGGTGGGGGCCCAGCCGCGCGCCCCGGCGGAGAACACCACCGGCGGGAGGGCGTCGACGGCGAGGGCGAGCACGAACGGGTCGGGGTCCTGGGGTTCGGCCATCCGGAAATAGGCCCGGGACTCGGGCCGGCCGGTCGGCTCGCCGGTGAGCCAGCCGATGGTCGGCGGGTCGAACAGCAGCTCCATCTGGGCGTTGAGCGCCATGTTCGACTCCGGCTTGGGGGCGGGCAGCGCGCGGCACTCCTCGATCGGGGGCATCGTCGCCCGCGCGGGCGCCTCCCAGGTCAGGCCGTCGGGCTCGGCGCCGGGGTCGTACGGCCGCAGGGTGGCCGTGGTGACGAAGGCGGTGAGGAAGGGCGTGTCGTCCTGGACCATCGTGGCGCGGGTCACCGTGGTGGTGCGGCCCGACTTGATGCGGTCCACCCGTACGGTCGCCGGTCCGAGTTTCGGGACCCGCAGGAACTGGGCGCTGGTGGCGACGGGGTGCTCGTGCGGAGAGTCGTCGACGACGGCGCGGAGCATGACGGCCATGAGGTAGCCGCCGTGGATCGCCGCGCCCATGGTGTAGGCGGCGTCCAGGCACACGTCGTAGGTGGTGTCGTCGACCCTGATCGCCTGTGTCGCGTCGTCGAATTTGGTCATGCGCAACCCCTGGGTACCCGAATTATGTTCTAGCGATCACAACTGTACCGGCACAGGCCAATTCAGTGCGTACCGGGGAAATCGGGTGCCGGGCGACATGAGGGGTTCTAGGGTTGAACTCATGTCAGCGATCTTTAGTTTGTTGCAAGCGGATCGCTAGCGCGGTGTCCTATCTTCCCAATCATCCCGAAGCCCACGTTGTGAGCGAGAAAATGCCTGCCAACGACCCGCCCCAGCAGCCTTACTCTCCGGACCAGGATCCCAACCGGACCGTGTCCTACCGCCCGCAGTACGGCCGGCAGCCCCAGTACGGCCAGCCCCAGGGTCAGCCCCAGGGCCAGCAGTACGGGCAACAGCCCTACGGCCAGCAGTACGGCCAGCCCCAATACGGCCAGCCCCAATACGGGCAGCCCCAGTACGGGCAGCAGCAGTACGGCCAGCCCGGCTATCAGCAGCAGGCCGCTCACGAACCGCAGACCCTGCGCGCCCCGCAGCCCCCGTGGGCTCAGGGCGGCGAGGTCATCGGCACCGGCCCCGGCGGGCAGGAGCCGCCGCGCAAGAAGCGCGGCTGGATCCTCGCCGTCGTCACCGCGATCATCGTCGCCCTGCTCGGCGGTGGCGGCTACGCGGCCGTCAACCTGCTCAGCGGCGGCGGCGCCCAGCCGCAGGACGTGCTGCCCGGCAACGCGCTGGCGTACATCCGGCTGGACCTGGACCCCGCGGCCAACCAGAAGGTCGCGCTGTTCAACCTGGCGCGCAAGTTCACCGTCACCAAGGACTCCTTCACCGGCGACGACCCGCGTAAGGCCGTCATCGAGATGCTGAAGCAGAGCTCCCCGCAGCTCAAGGACATCGACTACGCCAAGGACATCGAGCCGTGGCTCGGCCAGCGCGTCGGCATCGCCATCCTCGCGCCGAAGCAGAGCGGAGGCGAGCCGCAGGTCGTCGCCGCCGTGCAGGTGACCGACCAGGAGGCCGCCCGCGCGGGCATCGCCAAGCTCAACGGCAAGGACAGCGACACCGCCGTCGCCTTCCGCGACGACTACGCCCTGATCGGCGATGACAAGGGCCTGATCGACCAGACCGCCGCCGGCGGCGAGACGCTCGGCCAGAACGCCGACTTCAGCGGCGACATGTCCGCCCTCGGCGAGCCCGGCGTGCTGTCGTTCTGGATGGACCTCGACGCCGTCGCCAAGGCCAGCGGCGCGCTCACCGCCCAGCAGCAGCAGAGCCTCAAGCAGATCGAGGGCGCCCGGTTCGCCGGCGCGCTGCGATTCGACAGCAGCTACGCCGAGCTGGCCGGCGTCGTGCGCGGCGCCAAGAACATCGTCACCGGCGAGCCGGCGGGTGCCCAGCTCACCGGCCTGCCCGCCTCGACCGTGGGCGCGCTGTCGATCTCCGGCCTGGGCGAGGCGCTCACCAAGCAGTGGGCCGAGATCATGAAGATGGCCGACGCCTCCGCCTCCCCCGGCGGCCAGACCTTCCAGCAGCAGGTCGACGCCTTGCAGCAGGGCACCGGCCTGCGGCTCCCGCAGGACCTGGCGACGCTGCTCGGCAAGAACGTCACCCTCGCGCTGGACGAGCAGGGCCTCGACCAGCAGATCCCGAACATCGGCGCCCGGCTCGCCACCGACCCCGCCGCGGCCGAGCAGGTCGTCGCCAAGCTGGAGCGGGCGCTGAACCAGGCCGCCACCGCGACCGGCACCACGACCGGCACCGCGACCGGCACCACGACCGGCGCACCGCAGATCTTCAAGGCCAAGGGAGACGGGACCTACATCATCGCGAGCTCCCAGCAGTACGCCGACCAGCTCGCCAAGGGCGGCACGCTCGGCGACAGCGAGGCCTTCCAGACCGCGGTGCCGAACGCCGACGAGGCCACGTTCGCCCTCTTCGTCGACCTCGACAAGCTGGAGAAGCTCTACCTGCAGAACCTGCAGGGCGACGAGCGGGCCAACGTCCAGGTGCTGCGCGCGGTGGGCATGAGCGGCAGCTCGACCGCCGACCAGGCGAACTTCTCGCTCCGCGTGCTGTTCAACTGATCGGGCCGCCGATCCGATCCTGACGCCCTCGGGCCCGGAGACTCCGGTCTCCGGGCCCGAGGCGTGCGTGCCGTGACGGGTTCAGGCCCAAAGCTGCCCTTCGAGGCGCTCCTCCGCCTCGTCGAGCGTGCCCTCGTACGCGCCGGTGGACAGGTACTTCCAGCCGCCGTCGGCCACGATGAAGACGATGTCGGCCCGCTGCCCGGCCTTGACCGCCTTGGCCGCCAGGCCCAGCGCCGCGTGCAGCGCGCATCCGGTGGAGATGCCGGCGAAGATGCCCTCGGTCGCCAGCAGTTCCCGGGTACGGCGCAGCGCGTCGGCCGACGTGACCGAATACCGGGTGGTCAGCACCGACTCGTCGTACAGCTCGGGGATGAAGCCCTCATCGACGTTGCGCAGGCCGTAGACCAACTCGCCGTACCGGGGCTCGGCGGCGACGATCTGCACGCCCGGCACCCGCTCGCGCAGGAACCGGCCGACGCCCATGAGCGTGCCGGTGGTGCCGAGCCCGGCGACGAAGTGGGTGACCGACGGGAGGTCCGCCAGGATCTCCGGCCCGGTGGTCTCGTAGTGGGCGCGCCAGTTGGCCGGATTTCCGTACTGGTAGAGCATCACCCAGTCCGGATTGCGCTCGGCCAGCTCCTTGGCGACCCGCACCGCCTCGTTGGAGCCGCCCGCGGCCGGCGAGGAGATGATCTCCGCGCCCCACATCCGCAGCAGCTGCCTGCGCTCCTCGGAGGTGTTCTCCGGCATGACGCAGATCAGCTTGTAGCCCTTGAGCCGGGCCGCCATCGCCAGCGAGATGCCGGTGTTGCCGGAGGTCGGCTCCAGGATCGTGCAACCGGGGGTGAGCAGGCCCTCCTTCTCCGCCTGCTCGACCATCCACAGCGCCGGGCGGTCCTTCACCGAGCCGGTGGGATTGCGGTCCTCGAGCTTGGCCCAGACGCGCACCTCGGGCGACGGGGACAGCCGGGGCAATCCCACCATCGGGGTTCGGCCGACCGAGTCGAGGAGTGAGTCAAAACGCATGATGTCCGGCCTTCCGCGCGGAGCGGTCGCCGCGGCGGCTCAGCGGGCCCCGCCGGCGACCGCGGGCAGCACGGTCACGGTGTCGCCGTCCGACAGCGGCGTGCCCAGGCCGCCGAGGAAGCGCACGTCCTCGTCGTTGAGGTAGACGTTCACGAAGCGGCGCAGACCGTTCTCGTCCATCAGGCGGCCCTTCAGGCCCGGGTGACGGGAATCCAGGTCGCCGATCAGGTCTTCCAGGGTGGCGCCCTCGCCGCTGACGAGCTTCTCGCCGTCGGTGTAGCTGCGCAGGATGGTGGGGATGCGAACCTTGATGGCCATCGCGGGTCAATCTCCTTGTTCGGTGGTCGTCGTGGAAGGCGCCACCCCTATCCAACAACGGGCGGGCCGGAGGCGATTCCTCGCTCCTGCCTCGGCGTTCGGCCCCGGCGGCGCGTCATGCGCCGGGGCCGCCGCTAGCGGAGGCCGGGCGTGTCGCGGCGGCCGGAACAGTCGTAGACGACGACGGATCGACGGTGGCCGAACAGGAAGCTCTGCACGGGCGAGCCCGGCGGCGCGCTGGACGTCGGCTCGGCGGTCGGCATGGCCACAAGTTTACCTGTCCGGTTCCGGCGGGAACGGGCCGCCTCAGCCCTCCTCGACCTCGGCCTTCCTCGACTCGGCCCCCTCCTCGACGATCTCGACCTCCTCCTCGGTGATCTCGCCGTCGAGGATGCGGTACGAGCGCAGCGGGACGTGCTCGGGGTCGGCCGTGGAGACCAGGACGTAGTGCGCCTCCGGCACGGAGGCCAGCGAGACGTCGGTACGGGACGGGTAGGCCTCGGTCGCGGTGTGCGAGTGGTAGATCACGACCGGCTCCTCGTCGCGATCCTCCATCTCGTTCCACACCTTGAACCACTCGGTGGAGTCGAACTCGTAGAACGTGGGCGAGCGGGCGGCGTTGATCATCGGGATGAACCGCTCGGGACGGTCCGACCCGGCCGGACCGGCGATGACGCCGCACGCCTCGTCCGGGTGGTCGGCCCGAGCATGGGCGACGATCCGATCGACCAGGGCCCGTGAGATCCTCAGCATGGCATGGAAGCTACCAAAGGGCCTGAACCAGGCTGTCCTGCAGGTAGGTCAACCAGTCGTAGGTGACGAACGCCGCGTAGCGCTCGTCGTCCTCGGCCATCTCCTCGATCTCCAGGTGGACGTCCTCGGTGACGTCCAGGCGGGTGCCGAGCGCGAGCCGTACGTCGTTGAGCGAGCGCAGCCAGGCCTGGGCCTGGTCGGCGTCGAGTTCGACCAGGCCCGGCGAGGCGGTCTTGAGCACGGTCTCGGCGTCGGCGCGCTTGCCGTCGCGCAGGCTCGCCTCGGTGTAGCGGCGGAACTCCGTCGCCGCCGCCTCGTCCTCGGCGTACGCGGAGGGGAACAGCCGGGCCAGCACGGGATCGGACGGCGGTTTCGCCTCGGCCGTGCCGATGCCGAGCGCGCGTTCCAACGGGTCGTCGCCGGTCGAGCCCGGCTCCACGAGTTCGAGGATCTGCGACACCAGGGACCGCAGGATCGACACCTCGCCGTGGTCGAGACGGATCGACACCGCGCCGCCGCGTCCGGCCCTGAATCCACTCCCCACGCCGCGCCTACCGATCCTGCTGGATGGTGGCCCACAGGCCGTAGGAGTGGAGGGTCTGGGCGTCGCGCTCCATCTCCTCCCGGGTGCCGCTCGAGACCACGGCCTTTCCCTTGTGATGCACGTCCAACATGAGCTTCTCCGCCTTCTCACGGGAGTACCCGAACACCATCTGGAAGACGTAGGTCACGTACGACATCAGGTTGATCGGGTCGTTCCAGACGATCGTCAGCCATGGCAGGTCGGGACGGACATCCTGCGACGGACGCTCGACCTCGACTGGAGCAGTGCTAGCCACCCCACCAGTCTGCCCTAAGCGCGCCGTAGTCTTCGACACGTGAAGACGACCACGAGCACGACGCCGCAGGGCTCGGCGGCCCAGGGCTTGGCGGCCCAGGGCTTGGCGGCCCAGGGCTTGGCGGCCCAGGGCTTGGCGAGCCAGGATTTGGCGAGCCAGAGCCTGGCGCTGCACACCGACCACTACGAGCTGACGATGCTGCGCGCGGCCCTGGCCGACGGCACCGCCCATCGACGGGCGGTCTTCGAGGTCTTCGCCCGGCATCTGCCCGGGGAGCGCCGCTACGGCGTGGTGGCCGGGACCGGCCGGGTGCTCGACGCGCTGGAGCGCTTCCGGTTCGGCGAGGAGGAGCTGGCCTTCCTGCGCCGCGCGGGCATCGTGGACGAGCCGACGGCGGAGTTCCTCGCCGACTACCGGTTCCAGGGCGACGTGCACGGCTATCCGGAGGGCGAGTGCTACTTCCCCGGCTCGCCGATCCTGGTGGTGGAGGGCACGTTCGCCGAGACGGTGCTGCTGGAGACGCTGGTGCTGTCGATCCTCAACCACGACTGCGCGATCGCGACGGCGGCCTCGCGGATGGCGCACGCGGCCGGGGGCCGGCCGCTGATCGAGATGGGCTCGCGCCGCACCCACGAGGAGGCGGCGGTGGCGGCGGCGCGGGCCGCCTACATCTGCGGGTTCGCCTCCACCTCCAACCTGCGGGCGGGGCAGCGGTACGGCGTGCCCACCACCGGCACGAGCGCGCACGCGTTCACGCTGCTGCACGACTCGGAGACGGAGGCCTTCCGGGCCCAGCTCGACGCGCTCGGCGCGTCGACCACGCTCCTGATCGACACCTACGACGTGCCGACCGCGGTGCGCACGGCCGTCGAACTCGCCGGGGCGGACCTCGGCAAGGTCCGCATCGACTCCGGCGACCTGGCGGAGGCGGCCCGGCAGGTGCGGGCGCAGCTCGACGAGCTGGGGGCGCGCCATACCGGGATCGTGGTCACCGGCGACCTGGACGAGCACTCCATCGCCGCGCTCGCCGCCGCACCCGTCGACGCCTACGGCGTGGGGACGTCGCTGGTCACCGGCTCGGGGGCGCCCACCGCGGCCTTGGTCTACAAGCTCGTCGCCCGGGAGGACGCCGACGGCGTCCTGCGGCCGGTGGCGAAACGCTCGGTGGGCAAGCCCAGCCGCGGCGGGCGCAAGTCGGCCTTCCGGGTGATCGGCCCCGACGGGCACGCCCGCGCCGAGGTCATCACGACGGCCCCGGCCATGCCCACCGAGCGGCTCGGCTCCCTGACCGAGGCGAGCGGCGGCGAACGACCCGGCCGACCGCTGCTCGTCCCCCTGGTGAAGAAGGGCGAGATCGTCGGGCGGGAGCCGCTCGACGACGCCCGGGAACGGCACCGCCGCGTCCTGGCCGAGCTGCCGCCGGTCGCGCTCCACCTGTCCCGGGGGGACACCGCCATCCCCACCGTGTTCGCCTGACGTACGATCAACGATGGGTGGCCGGATCCCGAGGAGAGCACGACCATGAGCACGGCACTGGTGATCGTCGACGTCCAGAACGACTTCTGCGAGGGCGGGAGCCTCCCGGTGGCCGGCGGCGCCGAGGTCGCCGCCGCGATCACCCGGCATGTCGCCGCCGGGAGCTATGACCACGTCGTGGCGACCCGCGACCACCACGTCGACCCCGGGGACCACTTCGCCGACTCCCCGGACTACGTGAACTCCTGGCCCGCCCACTGCGTCGCCGGCACCACAGGCGCGGACTTCCACCCCCAACTCGACACCACCGCGGTGGAGGAGATCTTCAGCAAGGGCGCCAACGCGGCGGCCTACAGCGGCTTCGAGGGCTCCGCACCGGACGGCACCTCCCTGGCCGAATGGCTGCGCGCCCGGGAGGTGTCCTCCGTCGACATCGTCGGCATCGCCACCGACCACTGCGTCCGGGCCACCGCGCTCGACGCGGTCGAGCACGGCTTCGCCACCCGCGTCCTGCTCGATCTCACCGCGGGCGTGGCCCCCCAGACCACCGAGCAGGCCCTGACTCGGCTGAAGGCCGCCGGCGTCGAACTGACCGGTACCCCGATCGTCCGCTCCGCCTGACGGCCCCGGCCTATTCCGGCGGCAGCCCCAGGAACGCGAGGACCCTGTCCATCTTCGCGTTCATCGAGCCAACCTCGGTACGGACGTCGTTGACCTCCGCACGAACGTCCTTGAGCTCCGCCCGGACGTCCTGGATCTCGCCCATGAGCTCCGTGCGGACCCCCTGGATCTCGCCCATGAGCTCCGTGCGGATCTCCTGCATCTCGTTGCGGACGTTGCGGATCTCGTCCTTGAACTCGGTGCGGATCTCCTGCATCTCGTTCCGGACGTTCCCGATCTCGTCCTTGAGCTCGACGCGCACCGCCTCAACGTCGTTCTTCAGCTCCGTACGGAAGCTGTCCAGCTTGACGTTGGTGGCGTCGATCCGGGTTAGGACCTCTTCGAACATCGGTGTCACGTATTCGCGTACCTCCGCTCGAATCAGGGCCGTCAGGTCCACAGAGAACTCCTTAGAGAGAGTAGACGAGTCGCGAAGGTTCCGGAGCGCCGGAACACAACACGAAGCGTACTCGCTTCGCCACTCTCAGGTAGGGAAAAGGTCAAGCCTGTGGATGACGGTTTCAGCGTGAGCGCTGGGTGGCCCACTTGCGGATCAGGGCGATGCGCTCGCGGATCTGCTCGGCGCTCGCCTGGGCGATGGGCGGCCCTCCGGTGATCCGGCGCAGCTCGGCGTGGATGATGCCGTGTGGCTGGCCGGTGCGGTGGTTCCACGCGCCGACGAGCCCGTTGAGCTCCTTGCGCAGGGCATGGATCTCCTCGTGCGGCGACAGGGCGGGCTCGGGGGCCGACGCCGCGGGACGGCGGCGCTTGGCGGCCTGCTGGTCGGATTGGCGTTTCCTGAGCAGCGTCGCGACCTGGTCGGGCTCCAGCAGGCCGGGCAGCCCGAGGAAGTCCTCCTCCTCGGGCGAGCCGGGCGCCGCCGCGGTGCCGAACTCGCCGCCGTCGAAGAGCACCCGGTCGAAGGTCGCCGAGGCCTCGACGGTCTCGAAGGGGAGTTCGTCTCCGACGACGTCGGGGTTGTCCTTCTTCTGGCGGGCGTCCTCGACGAGGAAGTCGTCGAGCCCCTCCTCGGGCGTCCGGCGGTCAAGCACATGGTCCCGCTCGGTCTCCATCTCCGCCGCGAAGCCCATCAGCAGCGGCACCGAGGGCAGGAACACCGAGGCGGTCTCGCCCCGCCGCCGGGCCCGCACGAACCGGCCGATGGCCTGGGCGAAGAACAGCGGCGTCGACACGCTGGTCGCGTAGACGCCCACGGCGAGCCGGGGGATGTCCACCCCCTCGGAGACCATACGGACCGCGACCAGCCAGCGCTCGTCGGAGGCGGAGTACTGCTTGATCTTCTTCGAGGCGCCAGGGTCGTCGGAGAGCACCACGGTCGCCCCGTGGCCGGTGATCTCACGCAGGTGCCGGGCGTACGCGCGGGCCGACTCGTGGTCGGAGGCGATCACCATGGCGCCGGCGTCGGGCACGCCGCGCCGCACCTCCGTCAGCCGCTTGTCGGCGGCGCGCAGCACCTGCCGGATCCAGTCGCCCTTGGGGTCGAGCGCCGCCCGCCACGCCTGGGAGAGCTGATCCTTGGTGAGGGGCGTGCCGAGGGTGGCCGCGATCTCGTCGCCGGCCCTGGTCCGCCACCGCATCTCCCCCGCGTACGCCAGGAAGATCACGGGCCGGACGACGCCGTCGGCGAGGGCCGGGCCGTACCCGTAGGAGTAGTCGGAGACGCTGCGCAGCGCCCCGTCGGCGTCCTCCACGTAGGACACGAAGGGGATGGGATTGGAGTCGGAGCGAAACGGCGTGCCGGTCAGGGCGAGCCGCCGGGTGGCCGGCTCGAAGGCCTCCCGTACGCCGTCGCCCCAGGACTTGGCGTCGCCCGCGTGGTGGATCTCGTCGAAGATGACCAGCGTGCGGCGGGCCTCGGTGCGAGCCCGGTGCAGCGCCGGATGCATCGAGACCTGGGCGTAGGTCACCGCGACGCCGATGTAGTCCTTGGAGGTGGCGCCCTGGCTGTTCTTGAACTCCGGATCGATGGCGATGCCCACCCGGCCCGCCGCGTCGGCCCACTGACGCTTCAGGTGCTCGGTCGGCGTGACGATCGTCACGGCGCGCACGACGCCGCGGGCGAGCAGCTCGCTCGCGATGCGCAGCGCGTAGGTGGTCTTGCCCGCGCCGGGCGTCGCCACGGTGAGGAAGTCGCGCGGCTCACGCCGGAAGTACAGGTCGAACGCCTCCTGCTGCCAGGCGCGCAGCTTCGGCGCCGTGCCCCACGCGGCACGGTTGGGGTACGACGGTGACAGATGAGACGCGGCAGAAGTGCTCACAATGAATCGAGAGTAGCCTGCGGATCCGACAGACGTGCCGATCGAGCGGCATACTCGCCAACCGGTCGCGCATCCGCCGCTCGCCCGGCCGCTAGCGCAGACCCCGCATCATCGCGTCGATGTCGGCGCGCAGGCGCGGGTCGTCGGGCTGGACCAGACCCACGACGACCGCACCGACCTCGCCCCCGCCGAGCACCATGACCCGCAGGTAGGAGGGCCGGTTGACCACGTCGTGGTACTCGGCGCGCAAGGCCCGGATGTAGGCGGTGCGGCCGTTCACCGTCAGGCCCCCGTCCTCGACCACGGTCACCTTGTCGCCGTGCAGCAGCAGCCTGGAGTAGATGTCGGTGAGCTCCTGCGCGGCCTGACGGAGCCCCGAGGGCTGTACGGCGTCGCCCGGCCTGGCCATCACGACCGCGTCGCCGTCGTGCGTGACGACCGAGGTGAACGCGGTCACCGGAGCCACCTTTCCCTCGTGCCACCCGGGCGGCACCGGGTAGGTCACGCCGGCCAGGCGGTCCACGGCGTTCACCGGCGGCGCCGTGGCGGCCCGTACGCGGTCGAGGACCAGGTATCCAAGACCCGCGATCAGCCCGCCGACGACGAGGAAGACGGCGACGCCGACCAGCGCCCGGGCCAGTCCGGGCGGGATCTTCGGCGGTGGGGGCGCCTCGGGCGTGCCGTACACGCGGGCCGAGGGCGGCAGGGCGTCCGCGGCCAGGGCGGCCGCGTCCGGGGCGGCCGGGGCGGTCGGGTGCAGGGCGAGATCCCCTGCCGGCGGCGGCCGATCGCCGGACGCCGCGTCGGGCCCGTGCGTCGTCTCCTGTTGTCGCGGCGGCCAGACGCGGCTCGCGTACGGCTGCCGGCGTGATGGCGGTCGTTCGTCCACGCGGCCTCCTGGTCGAGGTCCCAGGAGTATTCAAACCCACTCCCCCGCCTCGGCAACCAAGATCCGCATATTCGGAATCGAAGATGCGCGAGTCGGCATGGCCGGAAGCCCCGGAACTACGTGGACGCGGGCTTGCGGTAGGCGTTCCACATCTGCCGGAGACGGGTGGCCTGGCCGGGGGTGAAGTGCGTCATGCACCGGTCGTGTGAGTAGTCCATGAAGTTGTGCACCGGATCCTTGCCCGGCGCTGGGCAGGTGTCCTTGTTCTGCGGGCAGCCCTGGGTGGCGACCGCCTCCGGCGGGGTGTCGTCGACGTGGTCCCCCGGCTCGGCGCAGCCGTTCTCGAAGGTGTGCAGCAGGCCGAGCCAGTGGCCGATCTCGTGCACGCCGGTCATGCCCCGGTCGAAGTTCGGCATCGACCCCCCGGGCAGGGTGCGCCAGTCGATCACCACGCCGTCCAGGACCGGCGCCGCCGGGTACTGGTAGGGGTAGGTCGCGTAGCCGAGCACGAGCTCCCCCAGCTCCGCCACGTACAGGTTGAGGGTCTCGGGTCCGCCGCGGCGCAGTGACCGTTTCAGCGCCTCCTCGTGGCCGAGGGGGTTGCGGAACCAGGCCGGGTTGTCGGTACGCGTGATGCCGCGCAGGCGGAAGGAGATTCCGGTGTCGGCCCCGCCCTGCTTTCCGCCGTAGGCGTCGTTGAGCGTGGCGATCTGCCGTCGCACCGCGTCGTCGGTGGCGCCCGTACGCCCGGAGGTCACGACATGGACCCAGGTGGGCACCTCGATGGGCGCGGCCTTGCGGGAGGGGTCCGCGAGCGGCGCCCGGCGCCGGAAATCGGCCATCATGCGGGCGATCTCGGCGGCGTCCGGGGCGTACGGCTCCTGCCCGCGCTCGCTCAGCCGTAGGCCGTAACGCGGCCCGCAGCGGCCGTCCCAGGCGTCGGCGCTGCCGGGAACGATCGCCACGACGAGCAGGAACAGCAAAGAGGTGGCGATCGGACGCCGGGCCATGCACTCCCCCGATTGCAGTAGGCGGAGTGCTGACCGTAACCCGGAGCACACGGCCGACGGGCGACCAACACACGGTGACGGTCACCGCACACCGGGTTTTGACCTCGCCCCCGCGCAAGAAAAGGCGACCGATGCCGGTCGCCTCTCCTCGCACCGTGGTGGGCGGTCGTCCGTGGCCGTCCGCGGCGTCCGCCCCGCTCGGGAGGCCGCCACCCTCACCTACCGCTTCGCCGCCACCCTGGCCCGCACCTGGCGGCCCGGCGACGAGATCGTCCTCTCCCGCCTCGACCCCGACGCCAACGTCCGCCCCTGTATGAAGGCCGCCCAGGCGGCCGGGGCCGTGGTGCGCTGGGCGGAGGTCGTCGGCCGGTCTCGCCGGGCCGCCCTGCCGGGCCTCACCCCGCGCGTCGCCAGCAGCGACGATCCGCCCGCCACCGTCGTCGGCGACGACCGCGCCGACGTGGAGCAGCGCGTCCGCGCGAGGGACGGACACGCGAGCGACGGGCGCGCGGGAGCGGCTCGTGTCGTGTCGGCCAGGTCAGTCGTTGGCCGGCTCGCCCGCGGGCAGCTCCTCGTAGATCTTCTTGCACTCGGGGCAGACCGGGTACTTCTTCGGGTCCCGGTTGGGGACCCACACCTTGCCACAGAGCGCCCGGACCGGGATGCCGGTCACGTTGCTTTCGACGATCTTGCTCTTCTCCACGTAGTGGGCGAATCGCTCGTGGTCGCCGTCGCCGTGGGAGAGATCGGGGCGGACGTCGCTCTCAGGAAGGATCTTGGTGCTCAACTGGCCTCCTCCTCCGGCCAGGCGAGCACAGGTTCACTGTGCGCACTGGCTCGCTCGCTTCGCTCACTCACGACATCCGAGTGTATTGCGTCCATGCCGGTCGCGCGGCGGGCGAAACGTCCGGGTCGCACGCATCCCCGGTTCGAGCACGGCCCGCTTGACGCTTGACGCGAGGACGCGCCGCGGCCCCCGCCTTCCGCCGGACGGCCCTCCGGGGTGTGCTGTGGCCGCGGCGCGCCCGACACACGCGTGTCAGCCGACGTGCACCGGGGCGTCCGCGGACGTCTTCCGGCCCGCCTTCACGAACGCGGCGAGCACGGCCGCCCCGACGGCGACGCTCGCGCTGATGAGGAACCCGAAGTGCATGCCGTCCAGGAACGACAGGTGCGCCGCCTGGGTGAGCGCCTCAACGACCTGGGGCGGCGTCCCCGCAGGCGCGGGAACGACTCCGGCGGCCACCGCGCCCGCCATCTGGTCCACCTGCTGCGGGGTGGGCGCGGGCAGCTTGGCGTCGGTGAAGTGCCCGGGCAGCACGTCCGTCACCCGCGCCGTGATGATCGCGCCGAGTACGGCGGTGCCGAACGACCCGCCGACCTGCATCGCGGACTGCTGCATGCCGGACGCCACGCCGCTGAGGTCCTCGGGGGAGTTGCCGACGATGACCTGGGTGGCGCCCACCATCACCGGCGACAGGCCGAAGGCGAGCAGCGCGAACGGCACGGCCGAGGCGAGGTAGGAGGCGTCCAGGTCCAGGCGCGACAGCAGGAACATCGACGCTGCCGTGATCAGCATGCCGGCCACCATCGGAATCCGGGGTCCGAGTTTGCTCATCGCGAGCCCGGCCAGCGGCGAGGCGACGATCATGCCCGCGCTCATCGGCAGCATGCGCAGCCCGGAGTCGAGCGGCCCGAGGCCGTGCACCCCCTGGAAGTAGAAGGTGATGAAGAACATCGCCCCGAACATGGAGAAGGCCACCAGCACCATGAGCACGGTGCCGATCGAGACCGACGCGTTGCGGAACAGGCCGAGCGGCAGCAGCGGCTCGGCGGCCTTGGCCTGCCAGGCGATGAAGATCGCCCCGATCACCAGGGCGCCGGCGAAGAAGCCGATCGTCCTGGCGTCGCCCCAGCCGTACTGCGGAGCCTTGATGATCGCCCAGATCAGCAGGAACATCGCGGCCGAGAGCAGCAGCACGCCCAGGTAGTCGATCTTCGACAGGAACTTCGCCTTGCTCTCCTTGATCACCCACGCGCCGACGGCGACGGCGAGGACGCCGATCGGCACGTTGATGAAGAACACCGACTGCCAGCTGACGTTCTCCACCAGCAGGCCGCCGACGATGGGGCCGGCGGCGGAGGACAGCCCCATGATCGCCCCCCACACGCCGAACGCCACGTTCAGCCGCTCGCCGGGGAAGGCGACCCGCAGCAGGGCGAGCGCGGCCGGGTTCAGCAGCGCACCGAACAGCCCCTGCAGTACGCGGAAGGCGATCACCCAGCCGATCGAGGAGGTGAGGCCGATCGCCAGCGAGGCGAGCGCGAACCCGGCGATGCCCACCAGGAACAGCTTCTTGTGCCCGAACAGGTCACCGAGCTTGCCTGCGGTGATCATGAAAACCGCGAGGGCCAGCAGGTAACCGCTGGTGACCCACTGCAGGTCGGCGAGCGAGGCGCCGAGCTCCCTGCCCATAACCGGGTTGGCGATCGACACCACGGTGCCGTCGAGCAGCACCATCATCACGCCGAGCGAGACGGCGAGCAGTGTCAGCCACGGATGGCCGTGACCCCGGCGCGTCGGCGCCTCGGGATCGGCGGTCAACGCTTTCTCCATGGACGTCCCCCATTGATCGCGTGGTGCCGCGGGTCAGGGCCCCGGCCCGGCCACACGTCGTACAGACCCTAAAGTGACGGTGGCGACTATATGTCAGCAGCTGACACAAGACAAACTATTTAATCTGTCGGTCCCTGTCATCTGGCATACTGTGAAATCCAGATGTCATAGAGGTGACAGGAATGGCGCACGAGATCGGCCTGCGCGAGCGCAAGAAGCGGCAGACCCGCCTCGCCCTTATCGACGCCGCCCTGGATCTGTTCCTGCGCCAGGGCTACGAGCAGACGACGATCGACCAGATCACCGAGGCCGTCGAGGTCTCCCAGCGCACCTTCTTCCGCTACTTCGCCGGCAAGGAGGACCTGCTGGCGTACTACACGGGGACCGCGGAGGAGATCCTGGTCACCGCGCTGGCCTCGCGCCCGGCCGACGAACCCCCCTTCGTGGCCGCCGCCGAGGCCTTCCGCGCCTTCCTCCGCTACCTCGGCGAGGCGAGCCCCGAGGAGAGGGAACGGTTCGACCGTGCGCGTCGCGTCCTCGAGGCCGAGCCCGCACTGCTATGGGTGCACTGCACCCACATGGAGGAGATCGAGCAGCGGCTCGGCGCGATCATGGCCGAGCGCATGGGGGTCGATCCGGCGGTCGATCCACGTCCGCGCATCGTGGTCGCGATGATCGGCGGCGCCGTCCGGGTGGGCTTCATGGGTTCGCCGTGCCACGACGCGGCGTCTTCCGCCCACTCCTCCGCCATGACTTCCGCCATGACCCCCGCTGTGACCCCCGCCGTGACCCCCGCCGTGACCTCCGTCGTCCGGCAGGTGGAGCAGGCCCTCGCCCTCGCCGAGGAGATGTTCGACCCCGCCTGGCACACGTGCGCTCCCGGCACGGTCCGCGCCGCCGCGCGTCTCACCTGAGATTCAGTTCATTTCGCTTGCCTAATTCATTTGTGGATCGTCCGGGCAGGTCGCCACGAAGGCCAGTTCTCCCGGCTGCCTGCGCAACACCATACGCCACAGCTTTTCCGGATCATCATGGAAGGTGTCCCCCGGCTCCGCGTCGATGAGGTACCAGGCACCCTGCTTGATCTCGGCCTCGAGCTGCCCCGCCGTCCACCCGGCGTACCCGGCGAAGATCCGCATCTGGGCGATCTCCCCCGCGAGGATCTCGGGCGGCGCGTCCAGGTCCACGGTGCCCAGCCGGGCGACCGCCGGGGTCGGCGAGTGCAGGCGACGCCAGCCCAGCGGCTCCTCGCCGCTCGGCACCGCCGCCAGCGCCAACGCGCTGTCGGTCTGCACCGGCCCGCCCTCGAACAGCACCGACGGCCCCGTGACCAGGGAGTCCCAGGAGGGAAGCACCTGGGTCACGGAGATCTCACTGGGGCGGTTCAGCACCACGCCCAGCGTGCCGCCGTCGTCGTCGTGCTCCAGGATGAGCACCACGCTCCGCCGGAAATTGGGGTCGTCGAGCAGTGGCGTCGCCACCAGCAGCGCCCCGACGTAGATCCCCTCTGCCATACATCCATGATGGCGGGTATTGCGCGGAACGCGAGCCTCGCCCCCTACTTAGACACGACGAACCGCTCACGATTCCGCCACAGCGTCCTTACATGCCCATATACGGCCTATACGCCGTTGCACGCCCTACACCGGTCTTTCACGGCCTTACACGTCCGGACGCGCTCGTACGCGTCCGGACGCGCCGGGCCGTGGTGGGCCGCGCCGGGCCACGCCGGGCCGTGGTGAACCCTCGGAGTGGCTCGGGCGAGCGGAACGCGCGCCCGAGCGCGGGCTCACGCCTCGGTCATGCCCCGAGCGCGGCCCCCGGCCGACTCCCGTACGGCGGCCGCCACGGTCGCGGCCACGTCGGGGTGGAAGACGCTGGGGATGATGTAGTTGGGGCCGAGCTCCTCGTCGGTGACCACCGCCGCCAGGGCCCGTGCCGCCGCCAGCAGCATCTCCTCGGTCACGGTGCGGGACTGCGCGTCGAGCAGGCCGCGGAACACGCCGGGGAAGGCCAGCACGTTGTTGATCTGGTTCGGGTAGTCCGACCGCCCGGTGGCCACCACGGCGGCGTGCTCGCGCGCGTCGTCGGGCGAGACCTCCGGATCGGGGTTGGCCAGCGCGAACACGACCGCGCCCTCGGCCATGGTCGCGATGTCGTCGCCGGTGAGGATGCCGGGCGCGGACACGCCGATGAAGACGTCGGCCCCCTTGACCGCGTGCCGCAGGTCGCCGCTGTAGCCGTCGGCGTTGGTGTTCTCGGCGATCCAGCGCAGCGAGTCGTCCAGGTCGTCCCGGCCCAGGTGCACCGCGCCCCGGTAGTCGCACACCACCACGTTGCGGGCGCCCGCCGCGAGCAGCAGCCGCAGCACCGCGGTCCCGGCCGCGCCGGCGCCGGCGAGGGTGATGCGCACGGTCTCCAGGGACTTGCCCACCACGCGCAGCGCGTTGGTGAGCGCCGCGAGCACGCAGATCGCCGTGCCGTGCTGGTCGTCGTGGAAGACGGGGATGTCCAGCAGCTCGCGCAGCCGCCGCTCCACCTCGAAGCAGCGCGGGGCGGAGACGTCCTCCAGGTTGATGCCGCCGAACCCGGGGGCGAGGATCTGCACGGTCCGCACGATCTCGTCCACGTCCTGCGTGTCGAGGCAGATCGGCCAGGCGTCGATGCCGGCGAACCGCTTGAACAGCGCCGCCTTGCCCTCCATCACCGGCAGCGCCGCCGCCGGGCCGATGTTGCCAAGCCCCAGTACGGCCGAGCCGTCGGTGACCACCGCGACCGTGTTCCGCTTGATGGTCAGCCGCCGCGCGTCCTCGGGATTGCGCGCGATCGCCATGGAGACCCGCGCCACGCCGGGCGTGTACGCCATGGACAGCTCGTCGCGGTTGCGCAGCGGCACCTTCGACTGCATCTCGATCTTGCCGCCGAGGTGCATGAGGAACGTGCGGTCGCTGACCTTGTGGATGAGCACGCCCTCGACCGCGCCGAGGCTGTCGACGATGGACTGGGCGTGATCGGTGTCCTTGGCCGCGCAGGTGACGTCGATGCGCAGCCTCTCGTGACCGGCGGTGCTGACGTCGAGCGCGGTGACGACGCCGCCGGCGTTCTCGACGGCGTGGGTGAGCTGGCTGACGGCCTTGCCGCCGGCTGGCACCTCGAGCCGGACGGTGATCGAATATGAAACGCTGGGCACGGTGGCCACGTCACTACGCTCCTTCGCCCCGGACCTGGGTGGGTTTTTCCATCGTGCCACGGTAAAGGATGTGACCGTGGGGATGCCGCCCATCCTCCGTGCCTGTTCACCGCACGTGTGCCACGCCCTCGGCGATTTCCGGGCAGGCGTGAGCGGCCCGGTGCCCGCAAGGAACCGGGCCGTGCCGAAGACGACCTCCGGGGCCGGTCAGAACCAGGACGCCAGAACCAGGGGGCCAGAACTAAGGGGCCAGAACAGGGAGGTCAGAACAGGGCGTTCGCCAGCGACCTGCGCGCCTTGGCCACGGCCGGGTCGGCGGTGGGCAGGGTGTCGAACAGGCCGATCAGGTGGGTGCGCACCCGGTCCCTGTCGTCTCCCGCGGTACGGCGTACCAGGCCGATGAGGCGGTTGAACGCCGACTCGACCGAGCCCGCCAGCATCTCCAGGTCGGCCGCCTGAAGCTGCAGCTCGATGTCGTCGGGCGCGTCCGCGGCGGCGCTCAGCACCTGAGCCTGGTCGAGTCCCTGGGTGCGCTTGAGCAGCCCCACGCCGGCCAGCCCGATCTTGGCGTCGGCGTTGCCCGGGGCACGCGCGAGCAGGCGCTCGTAGGCCGCCTCGGCGGCGTCGAGGTCGCCCTCCTCCACCGCGCGCTCGGCGGCGAGCAGGTCGGGGTCGGCGGGAGGCCCGTCGCCGGCCTCGGCGGTCTGCTCGCCGACCGGGCCGAGATACTGCGCGAGCGCCTCCATGAGCTGCCCGAGCCACTGGCGTACCTGCGCCTCGGGGATCGCGCCCTGGAACCCGGTGACCGCCTGCCCCTGGAAGATCGCCAGCACGGTCGGGATGCTCTGCACCCGCAGGGCCTGACTGATCTGGGGGTTGGCGTCGACGTCCACCTTGGCGAGCACCCACCGGCCGCCCGCCTCGGCCGCCAGCTTCTCCAGCACGGGGCTGAGCTGCTTGCACGGCTCGCACCAGGTCGCCCAGAGGTCGAGGATGACCGGAACGCGCATCGAGCGCTCGATGACCTCGGCGGTGAACGTCTGGTCGGTGACGTCGATGACCGTGGCGGTCGGGGGCGGGGCGCCGCCGGCCTTGGCCTGGGCCGCCGCGGCCTCACGCCGGGCCTGGGCCTCCAATGCCTGCTTGCGTGCGCCAAGGTCCACGGCGCCGTAAAGCGATCCGGGTCGAGTGAAGTCCGCAGGGCTCATATGTCCAATCCTGCCATCGCCCGCGCACTGGTGGTCACCCGCACGCCGGTGCCGGTACGCCCCGCCCGCGAAGGCGCCGAAAAGCGATCGCGGGGCGCGTCGGTACGGGCTGGCGACGGGCTCTCGGTGAGGGCTCGGTGAGGGCTCAGTGCGGGTTCGGTGAGGGCTCACCAGTGAGGGCTCGGGTGCGGGCGACGCGTGGTCGGCGCGGGCTCTTGAAGCGGGCGGGCTCTTGAAGCGGGCGGGCTCTAGAAGCGGGCGGGCTCTAGAAGCGGGCGGGCTCTAGAAGCGGGCGGGCTCTAGAAGCGGGCGGGCTCGGAGTAGGTGCCCCACACCGCGCGAAGCGCGTCGCAGATCTCGCCGAGCGTGGCCTCGGCGCGCGCCGCTTCCAGCATCGACGGGATCAGGTTGCCCTCCCCACGGGCGACGGCCGTCATCTCCGCCAGGGCGCGGTCGACGGCCCCCTGATCCCGGGCCGCCCGCCGCTCGGCGAGCACCCGCCGCTGCTCCACCTCGACCTCGTGGCCGACCCGCAGGATCTCCAGCGGCTCCTCCACGGTCGCGGTGTGGCAGTTCACGCCGACGACGCGCTTGTCCCCCTTCTCCAGTTTGCGCTGGTAGTCGAAGGCGGCCTCGGCGATCTCGGAGGTGAACCAGCCGTCCTCGATGCCGCGCAGGATGCCCGACGTCATCGTCCCGTCCCCGCCCATGTCCCGGATCCTCTCGAAGATCGCCTCCGCCTCGGCCTCCAGCCGGTCGGTGAGCGCTTCGACGTACCAGGAGCCGCCGAGCGGATCGACGACGTTGACGACCTCGGTCTCCTCCATGATCACCTGCTGGGTGCGCAGCGCGATCTCGGCCGCCTTCTCGCTCGGCAGCGCGAGCACCTCGTCCAGCGCGTTGGTGTGCAGCGAGTTGGTGCCGCCGAGCACGGCCGCGAGGGCCTCGATCGCGGTGCGGACGATGTTGTTGTCGGGCTGCTGGGCGGTGAGCGACACCCCGGCGGTCTGGGTGTGGAAGCGCAGCCACTGGGCGCGCTCGGTGGTGGCGCCGTAGACGTCGCGCATCCACCGGGCCCAGATGCGGCGCGCCGCCCGGAACTTCGCGATCTCCTCGAAGAAGTCGATGTGCGCGTCGAAGAAGAACGACAGCCCCGGCGCGAACACGTCCACGTCGAGCCCGCGGCTCAGCCCGAGCTCGACGTAGGCGAACCCGTCGGCGAGCGTGAAGGCGAGCTCCTGCGCGGCGGTGGAGCCGGCCTCCCGGATGTGGTAGCCGGAGACCGACAGCGGCTTGTACGCCGGGATCTCGGCGGCGCAGAACTCCATCAGGTCGCCGATCAGGCGCAGGTGCGGCTCGGGCGCGAACAGCCACTCCTTCTGCGCGATGTACTCCTTGAAGATGTCGGTCTGCAGCGTGCCGTCGAGCGCGCGGTGCGGCACCCCCTGCCGCTCGGCCGCCACCAGGTACATGCAGAAGATCGGCACCGCCGGCCCGCTGATCGTCATCGAGGTGGTGACCTCGCCCAGCGGAATGCCGTCGAACAGCAGGTCCATGTCCATGGCGGAGTCGACGGCCACCCCGCAGTGGCCGACCTCGCCGAGCGATCGGGGGTCGTCGGAGTCGCGGCCCATGAGCGTCGGCATGTCGAAGGCGACCGACAGGCCGCCTCCCCCGGCGGCGAGGATCATCTTGTAGCGCTCGTTGGTCTGCCGGGCGTTGCCGAACCCGGCGAACTGCCGGATCGTCCAGGTCCGCCCCCGGTAGCCGGTGGCGTACAGCCCTCGGGTGAACGGGTACTCCCCCGGCCAGCCGATGCGCTCGAAGCGCGGGTCGTCGCCCTCCGGCCCGTACACCGGATCGACCGGCAGACCGGACAGCGTCCGGAACTCGGCGTCACGCTCGCGGGCCGCGTCGTAACGTGCCTGCCAGCGGGCTCGGCCGGCCTCGATCTCGCGACGCTCCATCGTTCCCCCTCGATACGACCTTGACGCCAACAAATACTAGGACGTCCTACTAATTCTTGCCAGAACACCGTCAGATCACGCCTTGGTCGCGGAATTCCGACAGCTCCTGACAACGTCGGTAAATGCCCCCAAGATGACTCATCGTGATCTCTACCTGTAAGGAGGTAGTGTGAAGCGCGTCATCATCGCCGCCACCACCGCCGTCGTGGTGGCCTCCCTGGCGGCACCCGCCCACGCCTTATCCGCGGCCCCCACCGGCGTCGGCTCCCCCACCGGCGTCGGCTCCCCCACCGGCTCCCCCACCGACACGGCCGCGGAGCACGAGTACCTCGTCCTCTACAAGGAGGGCGCCGACCCCGCCGCCGCGAGAAGCGCGATCGAGGCCGCGGGCGGCCGCATCGTCAAGGAGAACGGGGCCGTCGGACTGGCCACCGTGACCAGCGCCGCCGCCGACTTCGCCGCCGCTCTCGCGGGCAACCCGACGATCGAGGGCGTCGCGCGGGACCGGATCATCGGCTCGGTCCCGCGCGCCGCCCGGACCGCCGGGGCGAACGTCCGCACGGCCGCCGACCGCGCGCTCGAACGGGAGGGGAACCTCGACCGCAGGCCGAACCGCCACACCCCCCGCAAGCCGCGCGACCTCACCGAGCCCCTGGCCCACCTGCAGTGGGACCTGCAGCACATAGGCGCCACCGCGTCCGGCTCCTACCGCGTGGAACAGGGCGACCGGCGCGTGCTCGTCGGCATCATGGACACCGGCGTCGACGCCTCCCACCCCGACATCGCCCCCAACTTCAGCAGGGCGCTGAGCCGCAACTTCACCGTCGACATCCCCGTGGACGCCAACGGCGACGAGGTGGACGGCCCGTGCGAGGCCGAGCCCGACGGCTCCTGCCAGGACCCCGCCGACGTCGACGAGAACGAGCACGGCACGCACGTCGCCTCCGCGATCGCCTCCCCGATCAACGGCCTCGGCATCGCGGGCGTGGCGCCGAAGGTGACCCTGGTCAACCTGCGCGCCGGCCAGGACTCGGGCTACTTCTTCCTCCAGCCGACCGTGGACGCGCTCACCTACGCGGCGGACATCGGCGTCGACGTGGTGAACATGAGCTACTACATCGACCCGTGGCTGTTCAACTGCACCGACAACCCCGACGACTCCCCCGAGGACCGCGCCGAGCAGGCCACGATCATCAAGGCCACCCAGCGCGCGCTCAACTACGCCCACCGCCGCGGCGTCACCCTGGTCGCCGCCCAGGGCAACCAGGCGATCGACTACACCAAGACGAACGTCGACGCCACCAGCCCGGACTTCGCCTCCGTGCCGGGCGAGGCGCCGCGCAGCCGTACCGTCCCGCCGGCCTGCCTGTCGCTGCCGACCGAGGGCGACCACGTGATCTCGGTGAGCTCCACCGGCATCTCCAAGCGCATGGCCTACTACTCCAGCTACGGCAACGGCTCGGTGGACGTCTCCGCCCCCGGCGGCGACGTCTACAACACGCCGACCAACGACCTGGACCGCACCTACGGCACGCTGTCGGCCTACCCCAAGGCGATCGCCGAGGAGCGCGGCCAGCTCAACCCCGACGGCACCCCGATCGTGCCGCAGGTGGTGCGGGACTGTGACGCCAAGGGCGTCTGCGCGTACTACCAGTACCTGCAGGGCACGTCCATGGCCTCCCCGCGCGCCGCGGGCGTCGCCGCGCTGATCGTCAGCAGGTACGGCAAGCCGGACAGGTTCCGCGGCGGCCTCACCCTCGACCCGGACACGGTCGAGCGCGTCCTGAAGACGACCGCGACCAACATGTCCTGCCCGCCGGGCGGCACCTACACCTACACGCGCAGGGTTCCGCAGCCCGACGGCTCGGTCAACACCGTGGTGACCACGCACACCTGCGAGGGCACCACCGCTCGCAACGGGTTCTACGGCGAGGGCATGGTCAACGCCCTCAACGCCGTGCGCGCGCGGCACTGACGCGCGGATCCACGCGCTCCACGCATCACACCTGACGGCCGGCGGCGAACGCGTTTCGCGCCGGCCGTCAGGCCGTTCCGGCCCCGGCCGGGTCCGCGGATCCGCGGTTCGCCTCGGCGGTGAACGCGGTGTCGCCCGGACCGCCGGCCTCCCCGCCGACCTTCCCGCCCGTCTCCCCGTCCGCCACTGCCCGCGCGCCGGTGTCCGTGCCCGAGCCGGTCCCCGGGGCCGTGCCGGGGCCGGCGAGGGCCGGGTCGAAGTCCCCGGCGGCGACGCGCAGCGTGCGCAGCAGGTCGAACAGGCCGTCCAGTTCCCGCTCGCCGTACATGGTCATGCAGAAACCGGCCGCCATGAGGTCGCCGGTGGCCCTGCGGACCACGTCGCGGCCGGAATCGGTGATCTCGGCGAGGACCCCGCGGCCGTCCCGGGGGTTGCGCAGGCGGCGGACCAGGCCCGCCCGCTCCAGCCGGGTCACCGTGTTGGTCACGCTCGTCGGATGCACCATGAGCCGTTCGCCGATCCGCGACAGCGGCAGCGCACCGGTCCGGCTGAA
Source organism: Thermopolyspora sp. NPDC052614 (assembly GCF_040678635.1). Taxonomy (NCBI): domain Bacteria; kingdom Bacillati; phylum Actinomycetota; class Actinomycetes; order Streptosporangiales; family Streptosporangiaceae; genus Thermopolyspora; species Thermopolyspora sp. NPDC052614. Next base: position 503,885 of record NZ_JBFATZ010000002.1, on the reverse strand, counting down.
CGTGAGCAGCACCAGCGCCTCGTAGCGGGCGAAGGTCAAGTCATACGGCCTGAGCAGCGTGTCCAGTTGTGCGAGCAGGATCTGGTGCGCTCTCATGATCGACGTGACCGCAGCCATGGCCGACGACGCGCCGAAGCGATCGCGCCAGGTCTCGGCGGCGCGCTCGATGGGGTCGAAGGGCAGATTGAGAGGTTTGGGCCGACCGGTACGCACAGCCGTACGGTAGCGTGCCTCGCGCCGGTTCGCCCAAACACATAACGTAATAGGATCACCCGTTTAACCAAGAAACACGACGGCAAACATCACGCTCAGTTATGGTTGTCGCGTCGAAAGGGTGAGGCTGCGGCAAAATCCGCGAGGAAGGCCGCGTCGCGACCACGCGCGGGGGCGCACGGTCGCGACGCGACAGGGGGCCGACCTCGCAGCGGTGCCGGGGGGAAACGGCATCGTGCGGATCGCCGCCGCCCTCCCGCACGGGGGGTTGGCAGATGAACATCAGCCAGCGACGGGCGGCGTGGCCGGGGGCCACGCGGGCTCGTGCGTAGGCACAGGGGCGTCACGCGGGAGGAGTTGAACCAGAGCGCGGCGGTCGCGGTCGCCGTGCTGCTCGGGCTCGGCCTCGTCACCGCGTGGAACGTCCTCATACCCGGCGTGGCCGCCTGGGAGAACACGGTGGGCGCCGTGGTGGGCTCGCTGCGGCTCACCGGGCCGGTCGCGGCCGCGTTCGCGGCCTGGGTCGCCTTGCGCAAACGCCGCGCCCGGCGGCGTCGCGCGCCGGTCCCGGGGGCGTGGCGGGCGTTGCGCGCGCCGCTGGCGGTGCTGCTGGTCGTCGTGGCCGCGTTCGGCGCGACCGTGCTCGTGCTGGCGGTCAGGAGCGCGCTGAGCGAGCAGGCGGGCAGGCTGCCGCCGAGCGGTCTGGCGGCCGGGGCGGCCGGGCTGACGTTCTTCGTGGCGCTGGGCTGGCTGGCCGGGTGGGCGCTGCCGCGCGGCATCACCCCGTTCGCGGTGCTGGCCGGCGGGTACGCGCTGTCCCAGTGGGCGGCGAACGGGCCCGGCTGGGCCGAGCGGCTCGCGCCGGCGATCCGCGAGCCGTACGACCTGTTCGGCGGGCTGAATCCGGAGGCGTTCGCCGACCAGGCGCTGTGGCTGGCCGGGGCCGGCGCGGCGGTGCTGCTCGGGTGGGCGGCCGTCGTCAGCCGCCAGGTCCTGCCGGCGCTCGCCGCCGCGGTCGCGCTGACCGCGGGCGGCGCGGGAGTGGCACGGCTGCTCGCCGGGCCGGACCGGCCGATGGCCGCGAAGCCGGTCGCGTACGCCTGCCAGGAGTGGCCCATCACCGTCTGCGTGCACCCGGGCATGCGCGCCGGCCTGGACGAACTGAGCGCCACCTTCATCACGCTCGCCTCACGCCTCGCCGGCACCCCGGGGGCCTTCTCCAGGGTCGAGCAGCACTCCCGGCGCGAGCGGCCGGATCTCGCCCCCGGCGTCGTGCCCGTCCACGTCGACGACCTGCGCCCCGGCTACGCCGACCGCGCCGTCGCCGAGTTCACCGAGCGGCTCGCCCCACCCTGCCCCGGCACGGCCGGCGGCTACCGCGAGATCGTCCTGGCCTGGCTGCGCGGCGACCCCATCCCCGCGGGCGACCTGCCCGAGCACCGCCGGGCCGCCGCCTGGTTCTCCGTCCTCACCGAGCAGCAGCGGCGCGACTGGCTGCGCATGTTCTTCACCGACTTCGCCCGCTGCCGCCTCGCCACCAACCACTTCGCCGGAGGAAACTCCCATTTCTCTCCCCCGGCGCCCGCCGTCCGAGACGTCTATCCCGTCAACCCGTCCCCCGGCTATGTCCCCTCGCGGTGACTCACCCCGGTACGCCCCGAATGGGGATCGAGCGGGCATGGCGTGTGAAGTCGTACCGTTCCAGGGAATGTAAGGATGGTGAACCGGCAGACCTCCTCCCCCAGGGCCGCCTCCCCCGCACCAAAGGACTCCGCGGTCCCATCCGGTGCCGCGGACGGCCCGGGCCTGCCGCCGCCCCCGGCGCCGCCCCGAGGACGCCGACGCCCGCGGCTGCTCGCCGGGTTGCTCGTGGTCGCGGTCCTGCTCGTCGTCGGCGTACGGCTGACCTGGTCGTGGCTCAACCCGTTCGCCGAGACCACGATCGACCGCAGCCCGCCCGTGCTGCTGCAGTCCATCCAGAACCTGAGCCGCTTCGAGGCCGCCTCCGGCACCTTCCAGGTGATCGTCGATCTGGAGAAGGACGCCGCATTCCTGCCCGACGCGATCAAGGGCAGCCGGACCCTGTTCGTGGGTGTGGGCAGCGTGGACGCCTACGTCGACTTCAGCCGGCTGGCCTCGGACGCGCTCATGGTCTCCGCCGACGGCGAGACGGTGACGGTACGCATCCCCCACGCGCAACTGGAGAAGACCAACATCGACAACCGCCGCTCCTACGTCTACGCCCACGAGCGCGGCCTGCTCGACCGCGTGCAGGAGTTCATGTCCTCCTCGCCCCAGAACCAGCAGGAACTCTACGTGCTCGCGGAAAAGAAGATCGCCGAGGCCGCGGCAGCGAGCGACCTGCGCGCCCGAGCCGACCAAAACACCCGGGCGATGCTGGAGGGCATGCTGAAGTCCCTGGGTTTCACCACCGTCATCATCCAGTGGTCCGGCGAAGCCTGAGCGTCCCGTCGCAAGCACTGCAACCGATCACCACGCCACACCGCCGTCCGCCACGAGGGCACCGCCGACCTCGCCCCAGCGCTGGTCACCCACCCCCACGAACCCAGAGCACCCGGTCACACCCGCCGGACGTGGCGAAGCCTGAGCGGCCCCTCGCAAGCACCGCAACCGACCACCACGCCACACCGCCGTCGGCCACGACGGCACCGCCGACCCCGGCCCACCGCTCATCACCCACACCCACGAACCCAGAACACCCCGATCACACCCACCGGACATGGCGAAGCCTGAGCGGCCCCTCGCAAGCACCGCAACTGACCACCACGCCACACCGCCGTCGGCCACGACGGCACCGCCGACCCCGGCCCACCGCTCATCACCCACACCCACGAACCCAGAACACCCCGGTCACACCCACCGGACGTGGCGAAGCCTGAGCGGCCCCTCGCAAGCGCCGCGTCCGCCATGACGGCACCGCCGACCTCGGCCCAGCGCTCATCACCCACGCCCACGAACCCAGAGCACCCCGGTCACACCCGCCGGTCGTCACGCTGCCTTCGGCCTTGATGTCACCGTGGCGGCGCCGCGTTCATGTCAATTTCATGTCGCCGACGTCCGCCGACGCGTCCGTGACGACGTGCACGAGGTCGACGGCGGTCTTCGGATGCGGTCTGCGAATGACGCCTGGAAGTACGTCCCCGACCCACGCGGGGGGCTCGGGAGCCCCGGTGGTCCTGCGGCACATCGTGGTGCCATCCGCCGGTGGCCCTTGGGCTCAGATGTCGGCGATCAACTCGGCGGCGGCCGTGTAGGGATCGATCCGGCCGTCGAGGACCCGCCCCGCCAAGGCGTCGAGGCGGGCGTCGCCGTGCACCCGCGCGAGCCGGGAGCGCAGGCTCGCGACGGCGATGGCCTCGATCTCGTCGCGGGCCCGTGCGCGGCGGCGACGTTCCAGGTCGCCGGACTCGGCGAGGTAGGCCAGGTGCTTGTCCAGGGCCTCGACGAGCTCGGCCGCGCCCTCCCCGCGGTTGGCCACGGTGGTGACGATGGGCGGGCGCCACGCGGCGTTTCCCAGCGCGACCATGGTGCGCAGTTCGCGGACCGTCGCCTGGGCCCCGTCGCGGTCGGCCTTGTTCACCACCAGCACATCGCCGATCTCCAGGATGCCCGCCTTCGCCGCCTGGACGCCGTCGCCCATTCCCGGGGCGAGCAGCACGATCGTGGTGTCGGCGAGCCCGGCGATGTCCACCTCCGCCTGCCCGACGCCGACGGTCTCGACCAGGATGACCTCGCAGCCCGCCGCGTCGAGCACGCGCAGCGCCTGCGGCGTGGCCCAGGCCAGCCCGCCCAAATGGCCGCGGCTGGCCATCGAGCGGATGAAGACGTCCGGGTCGGTGGCGTGCTCCTGCATGCGTACCCGGTCGCCGAGCAGCGCTCCGCCGGTGAACGGGCTGGACGGATCGACGGCGAGTACGCCCACCCGCATCCCGCGCCGCCGCAACTCCCCGATGAGCATCGAGGTGGTGGTCGACTTGCCCACCCCGGGCGATCCGGTCAGCCCGATGATCCGCGCGCTGTACGGCTTGCGCCCGCCCGGCACCGGCACGGCCAGTTCCGCCATCACCCGGCGCAGCGTCTCGGCGGCGGCCTCCCCCGCGCCCGGCCCCGGCTCGTGGCGGCGTACCGGACCTGATACCGGGCCGCGTACCTCACCTGGTACCAGGCCTCGTACCGGACCTGGCGCCGGGCCCGATACCGAACCTGGTGCCGGACCTCGTACCAGACCTGGTGCCGGAGCGGAGACGGCCGCGGCGCGCTCGATCAGGGAGATCAGCCGCGCCACCGCGCGCGGCCGTCCCTCCCGAGTACCCGCGATCAGCTCACCGATGTCCGCGGCCACGCCCGCCTCCGATCACGTCGCGATCCGATCCGCACGCCTCCGCCGCACGCCCTCGCCGCACCTCCAAGCCGCCGGTGAGGCGCCGGCCACCTTGAGGATGAGGGCGTCGCCCTGGCCGCCGCCGCACAGCCCCGCCGTGCCCACGCCGCCGCACCTCCCGGGCCGCCGGTCAGGCGCCGGCCACCTTGAGGATGAGGGCGTCGCCCTGGCCGCCGCCGCACAGCCCCGCCGCGCCCACGCCGCCGCCGCACCTCCAGGCCGCCGGTCAGGCACCGGCCACCTTGAGGATGAGGGCGTCGCCCTGGCCGCCGCCGCCGCACAGCCCCGCCGCGCCCACGCCGCCGCCGCGGCGGCGCAGCTCGTGGGCGAGGGTGAGCACGATGCGCGCGCCCGAGGCGCCGATGGGGTGGCCGAGGGCGATGCCGCCGCCGTTGACGTTGACGATGTCGAGCGGCACGCCGAGCTCCTTGACGGACTGGAGCACCACGGCGGCGAACGCCTCGTTGATCTCGATCAGGTCGAGGTCCGCCGGGGTGAGGCCCTGCTTGCCGAGGGCGTGCCGGATGGCGTTGGCCGGCTGCGACTGCAGCGAGTTGTCGGGGCCGGCCACGTTGCCGTGCGCGCCGATCTCGGCGAGCCACGGCAGGTTCAGCTCGTCCGCCTTGGCCTTGGACATCACCACCACGGCGCACGCGCCGTCGGAGATCTGGGAGGCGGAGGCCGCGGTGATCGTGCCGTCCGGGGCGAAGGCCGGCTTGAGCCGGGCCAGCGCCTCAAGGGTGGTGTCGGGGCGCACGCCCTCGTCGGCGGCGAACATCACCGGCTCGCCCCTGCGCTGCGGCACCGGCACCGGCACGATCTCGTCGTCGAACACGCCGTTCTTGATCGCGGCGGCGGCGAGCCGGTGCGAGCGGACCGCGTAGGCGTCCTGCTCCTCGCGGGTCAGGCCGAGCGGCTTGTTGTGGCGCTCGGTGGACTCGCCCATCGCCACCTGGTCGTAGGCGTCGGTGAGCCCGTCGTACGCCATGGAGTCGACGATGCCGGCGCCGCCGTACTTGACGCCCTTGCGCATGCCGGGGATCAGGTGCGGCGCGTTGGTCATGGACTCCATGCCCCCGGCCACGACGATGTCGAACTCCCCGGCGCGGATGAGCTGGTCGGCCAGCGCGATCGCGTCGAGGCCGGACAGGCATACCTTGTTGATCGTGAGGGAGGGCACGGTCATCGGGATGCCGGCCTTGACCGCCGCCTGACGCGAGGGTATCTGGCCCGCCCCGGCCTGGAGCACCTGACCCATGATCACGTACTCGACCTTCTCGGGCGACACGCCGGCGCGCTCCAGCGCGGCCTTGATCGCGATGCCGCCGAGGTCGACGGCGGACAGCTCCGACAGGGATCCCAGCAGCCGACCGATGGGCGTACGCGCTCCGGCGACGATGACAGAAGTGGACATCAGGGCCTCCCTACTCCCGCGGCCTGGTGACTTTGCCACCATACCCATGAGGCCGCGTCCGGCCGTGAAGGAGGGGGAGACCTGTGGATAACCGCATGTTCCTGCGCATCGACCATGTCGGGATCGCGTGTCACAACCTGGAGGAGAGCGTCGCGTTCTACGAGTCGACCTTCGGCCTGACGGTGGTGAGCCGGGAGGTCAACGAGGAGCAGGGCGTACGCGAGGCGATGCTGCGCGTCGCCGACGGCGGCCCGGCCGCGCTGGGCGGGTCGTACATCCAGTTGCTGGAACCGCTGAGCCCGGAGACGGCGGTGGGGAAATTCCTTGCGAAAAGGGGTGAAGGCGTGCACCACGTGGGCTACGGTGTGGCTGATGTGGCAGGAGCGCTTGCCGAAATCGAGGCCAAGGGGGTAAGGCTGATCGACAGGCGCCCGCGGCATGGATCCATGGGCGCCTCGATAGCGTTCTTGCATCCGAAGGACGTCGGGGGGGTTCTGACGGAGCTGGTCGAGGCACCGAGGCACGACTCGTGATGTAAGTGATCACGAGGAGGGTTCATTCGTAACAAGTCGCGCATAAAGTCGGAGGGGGCGTCCAACAAGGCGACGCCGGAGTACGCTGGCCTTCCACCGAACGTGGACCGTGCCGCTGACGCAAGGAACCGGGCATACGGGGCGAAGGGTGAGCTTCGGCTAACCCTCGATGTCGAGTGCCCGGCCAATGCCATGCGGCAGGGGCCACGTCGGGAGTCCGAACCCCCCGTCCGGCCCGTGTAGCCGTCTCGACAACCAGGATCGAGCCTCATGCAGTCCGACATCGACGCCCAGCTCAATAATTTCTTCGAAGACGCCCCCATGCGGGAATTCGACGTGGTGCTCCGCGGCTTCGACCGGCACCAGGTTCACGACCACCTGAAGCAGCTCGACGCCGAACTGCGCCAGGCCCGTGAGCAGATTCTCGCGCTGCAGCGCGAACTCGCCGACTCACAGCGGCAGCTCCAGGAGCAGGAGCGCCCGACCTACTCCGGATTGGGCGCCCGCATCGAGCAGTTGCTGCGGCTCGCCGAGGAGCAGGCCACCGAGCTCGTCCAGGCCGCCCGCTCCGAGGCGAACGAGATCAAGGCTGCGGCGAAGGTGGAGGCGGCCGACACGCGCGCCGCCGCCGAGAACGAGGCCGCCGAGAAGCGCGCCCTCGCCAGCCGCGAGGCCGACGACATGCGCTCCACCGCCGAGCGTGAGGCCGACGAGATCCGGTCCACGGCCCGCCGTGAGGCCGAGGAGCTGACCGCGACCACCGAGCGCGAGGTCGCCAAGCTCCGCTCGACCGCCGACCACGAGGTGGCCGAGAAGCGCGCCGACGCCGAGCGCGAGATCGCCAAGCTGCGCACCACGACCGAGCGCGAGGTCGCCCAGCTGCGTGCCTCCACCAAGCGCGAGCGGGACGAGATCCTCACCACCGCCAAGCGCCAGGCCGACGAGATGCGCGCCCAGGCCCAGCGGGTACTGGAGGAGAGCGAGGCCAAGCGCGCCCAGGACGAGGCCGAGTTCGAGATCCAACTCGCCGCCCGGCGCGAGGAGGCCGAGCGCCAGGAGGCCGAGCGCCACGCCAGCGCCCAGGCCCACACCCAGAAGATGGTCACCGAGGCCGAGCAGCGGGCCGCGACCGCCGAGCAGCGGGCCAGCAAGGCCACGCAGCAGGCCGAGCAGACCCGCCGCGAGGCCGACAACCACGCCAAGCAGCTCATCGCCAACGCCCGCAAGAACGCCGACCAACTCGTCGCCGAGGCGAAGGCGAGCGCCGAGTCGATCGTCTCCGAGGCCAAGGCGGAGGCCGAGCGCACCCTCACGATCGCGCAGCGCCAGGTCGACGAGCTGACCCGCCAGCGCGACAGCATCACCAGCCACCTCGCACAGCTGCGTCAGCTCCTCGGCGGCGCCCCGCTGCCGGGCATGGAGGAGCCCGCCCCGGCGGTGGCCGCGCCTGCGCCCAAGCCGGCCCTCGCGCCGACCGTGAAGCCCGCCGTCGAGAAGCCGGTGGCCGCCCCCACCACTCCCGCTCCGGTGTCGAGCAAGAGCACCGAGCCCGCCGAGGACGCGGAGTGGTGGCAGGAGTGACCCTGCGGGGATGATCAAGTGACCCGCCGGGGCACGATCCGGCACGGTATCGGGGATTAAGGCACGACGGAGGAGAGCCTGGCGACGTTACGATCGCTAGGCTCTCCTTCGTTGCGTGTCGCGGCCGGTTCGCGGCCTTCTCCGGCGGGGCGACGCGCCTGCCGGGCGGGGACATGACTCGATCAAGGAGCGGAAGTGGCCGATTCCATCGCCCCCTCGGCGTCGCAGCCGCACGAGGGCGAACCGCCGCAAGCAGGCGCGGGCGACATCGGCGCCGGCACCCAACCCCCTGCCGAGGCCAAAGCCGGGGCCGGCACCGGGAGCAAGGCCGAGACCGGCACCGAGACCGGCACGGGAACCGAAGCCGGGAACGGTGCCGGACATCAGGGTGCCGGACATCAGGGTGCCGGACATCAGGGTGCCGGACATCAGGGTGCCGGACATGAAGGTGCCGCAGGCGAG
>NZ_JBFATZ010000002.1:470291-495182 GCF_040678635.1 Thermopolyspora sp. NPDC052614 | reverse complement strand
AGGCCGACGCCGGAAGTGCAGCCGGACATGAAGGTGCCGGAAGCGGAGCCGGGGCCGAGGGCGACCTCCCGGCTAAGGACGTCGTGACCGGCACCGGGGCCGACACGGGAACCGAAGCCGGGAACGGTGCCGGACATGAGGGTGCCGGACATCAGGGTGCCGGACATGAAGGTGCCGCAGGCGAGGCCGACGCCGGAAGTGCAGCCGGACATGAAGGTGCCGGAAGCGGAGCCGGGGCCGAGGGCGACCTCCCGGCTAAGGACGTCGTGACCGGCACCGTGACCGGCACCGGGGCCGACACGGGAACCGAAGCCGGGAACGGTGCCGGACATGAGGGTGCCGGACATGAAGGTGCCGGAAGCGGAGCCGGGGCCGAGGGCGGTGTCCCGGCCAAGGACGTCGTGACCGGCGTCGTCGGCGGCGCCGTGGCCGACCGCGCCCGGGGCGATCTCGTGGCCGACGCCACGCAGGCGGCCGACGTGGGCAACGGCTCCGGGTCGGGCGGCGGAAGTCTGCTGCCTCAGGCGGATGCGGCGCCGTACGGGCTGCCGGGCAAGCCGCTCGCCAGGGGCCCGTTCATGTTCGGGCTCACCGCGGCGCTCGGCGTGCTGACGGCGCTGGGCCTGGCGCAGGCGCTGGTGAGCGCGCGCAGCGTGATCGTGCTGGTCCTCGTCGCGATGTTCCTCGCGGTGGGGCTCAACCCGATCGTCGAGGCGCTGCAGCGGCGCAGGATGCCGCGGCGGCTCGCGATCTCGATCGTCTTCGCTGCGGTGATCGCCTTCTTCGTCCTGTTCGGCCTGGCGATCGTCCCGCCGGTGACCGAGCAGATGACCGAGTTCGTGCAGGCCATCCCCGGCTACGTGAACGAGCTGTCGCAAAACGAGACGATCAGGCGACTCGACGCCGACTACCAGATCCTGGCCAAGTTGCGCGACTACGTGACCAGCGGCGGGCTCGGCGCCACCATCGCCGGGGGCATCGTCGGCGCGGGCGCCGTCGTGCTCAACGGCATCTTCTCGGGGTTCACCCTGCTGGTGCTGACCCTCTACTTCCTCGGCTCCCTTCCGACGATCAAGGAGTACCTGCTCGGCCTCGTGCCCGCCAGCCGCCGCCCCCGTACCAGGGCGATGACCGACGAGGTCCTCACCGGCATCGGCGGCTACGTCGCGGGCAACATGCTGATCTCGGTGATCGCGGGCGTGCTGGCCTGGCTGTTCCTGGCGATCGCGGGCGCCGAGTACGCCCTCGCGCTCGCCCTGGTCGTCGCGGTCACCGACCTCATCCCGCTGGTGGGCGCCACGATCGGCGCGGTTTTCGTGACCGCCGTCGTGCTGCTGCAGTCGCTGCCGCTCGGCATCGCCAGCGGCATCTTCTTTCTCATCTACCAGCAGGTGGAGAACTACTACATCTACCCAAGGGTGATGAAGCGGTCGGTGGACGTGACGCCCGCCGTGACGGTGATCGCGGCGCTGTTCGGCGGCACCCTGATGGGCATCGTCGGCGCGTTGATCGCCATTCCCGCAGCGGCGGCAGTGGCCCTGATCATCCGCGAGGTGGTCCTCCCCCGCCAGGCCTCCCTGTAGCGCGGCCCGCGGGTCAGCCGATGGAACGCAGGAAGGCCGCCACGGCGCGGTTGAACGACTCCGGCCGCTCGACCGCGCTCAGGTGACCGGCCTGCTCGATCACGGCGAGCCTCGCGTCGGGTAGGGCCTCCGCCATCGCCTCGGCGTCGGCGCGCGGGGACAGCTCGTCCTCCTCTCCCACGATCACCAGGGCGGGCGCCTTCAGCGCGCGGAGCGTGTCGAAGGAGTCGGGACGGCGGGCCATCGCCCGGGAGGCCCACGCGACCGCGCCGGGCGGCGCCGCCTGCACCAGGCCGCGCACCCGGCCGTACACCATGGCGCGCCGCTCCCGGGTCGTCGGCCCGACCAGCCCGGGCAGCACCTCCCGGACCAGGATCCCGGTGCCGTCGCGGGTGACCGCCTGGGCGATCCGCTCCCGGTTCGCCCGGGCCGCCTCCGGGTCGGCGCTCGCCTTGGTGTCGGCGAGGATTACCGCCAGCACCCGCTCGGGGTGGCGGCGGCAGAACTCCATCGCCACGTAGCCGCCCATCGACTGCCCCCCGATGACGGCGCGATCGACGCCCTCGGCGTCGAGGGTCTCGGCGACGTCGTCGGCCATGACCTCAAGCGAGGGCTCCTGTTCGCCCAGCGGGGAGCCGCCGAAGCCGCGCAGATCCGGGGTGATCACCCGGCAGACGCCGGACAGTCCCTCGCGCTGTCCCAGCCACATCGCCGACGACAGCGGAAAGGCGTGGAGCAGCACGACCGACACCCCGTCGCCGGTCACACGTGAGTAGAGCCGCACGCCGACCAACGTAGTACGCGACGCCGCCGACGCCACCCCTTCGCCGGACAATCGCTCTGTATCGGTTGTGACACCCACCGACATACGGCGCGATCGCCGCCCGGCCGCGCCGTACCCGCGGTGGAGCCACGCGGGGATCGCGCGGCTCTATGAAGCGGGATCACACATGCGTGGGCAGGGGGTGGGCGGCCGGGTTGAGCCGCCGCACGATCTCGTTGAGCACGATCCGCACGTACGGCTCGCCCACCCACAGGTGCTTGGCCCGCTCGACCGCGATCACCTCGCACTGCGGCACCCTGGCGAACCGCTTGCGCGCCTCGTCCGGCTGCAGGAAGTCATCGAGCTCCGGCACCATCGCGACCAGCGGCCGGCCGAACTCGGCCCACGCGTCGAGGTCCTCGTCGGTGGCCCGGCGCAGCGGCGGCGACAGCAGGATCGCGCCCTCGATCGCCGGATCGCGCCCCCACTTCAGCGCCAGCTCGGTGCCGAACGACCAGCCGAGCAGCCAGGGCCGCGGCAGCTCGTGGAACTCGGCGTACTCCACGGCCGCGGCCACGTCGAACCGCTCCCCCTCGCCGTCGTCGAAGCTCCCCTGCGAGGTGCCCCGCTCCGAGCCGGTCCCCCGGGTGTTGAAGCGCAGCACGGCGAGGTCGGCGAGGTCGGGCAGCCGGTAGGACGCCTTGCGCAGCAGATGGCTGTCCATCATGCCGCCCTCGGTCGGCAGCGGGTGCAGGCAGACCAGCGTGGCCACCGGCGGGCGCTCCTCCGGCAGCGCCAGCTCGCCGACCAGGGTCAGCCCGTCCGCCGTGTGCAGCTCGATCGGCTCCCGCCGGGCGGGCAGCACCGTCGAGGCGCGAATGTCCATATGCATCCTTTCACCGCGCGCGCCGGTCATCGCCGGGCGCGGCCTGGGGGTTCGCGAGAATCGGGGGACGGGGTCAGTAGCGGGTCCGGCCGGGACCGCGATCCCGTCGTTTGCGCCAGCACACGGTGTGCCAGTGCCGCCGCTCCTCCTCGCCGCCGTCCCAGTTCGGCCAGCTCACCAGGTGCGGCAGGCCCGGACGGATCTCCTGGTCGCAGCCGGGGCACCGGTAGGCCCGTCCGCCCGCGCCGCTCACCTGCCTGACCACCCACTCGCCGTCCGGCCAGTCCTCCACCCGGTCGACTCCGGGCACGGATCCGGGCACGGGTCCGCGACCGCTCACCACGCCGCGGCGGCGGTCCACCCGATCGTACGGCCCGGCACGGCGGGCCCGGCGAGGACTCATGGCACTATGCAAAACGCGAGGAAACAACCGGTTTCTTCCTGTCCCCCTCCTCGCCGTGTCATCGGTGCCCCGCTCCGCGCCCGCCCGCTCATCGCTCTCCTTCGTACGCCGGTGGTCCAGTTTCCCAGACGCGGACCGAGCCGGACCCGAGCCCCGGTAGGGTTGACCGTCATGCGGCTGGTCATCGCGAACTGCAGCGTGGACTACGTGGGCAGGCTCACCGCCCACCTCCCGATGGCGCCCCGCCTCATCCTGATCAAGGCGGACGGCAGCGTGTCCGTGCACGCCGACGACCGGGCGTACAAACCCCTGAACTGGATGAGCCCGCCCTGCCGCCTCAAAGAGGAGGAGGGCGTCTGGACCGTGACCCACGGCAAGACGGGCGAGCGCCTCATCCTCACCATCGAGGAGATCCTGCACGACTCCACCCACGAGCTCGGCGTCGACCCGGGGCTGATCAAGGACGGCGTCGAGGCCCACCTGCAGGAACTGCTCGCCGAGCACATCACCACCCTCGGCGAGGGCTGGACGCTGATCCGCCGCGAGTACCCGACCGCGATCGGCCCGGTCGACATCCTGTGCCGCGACGCCTCCGGCGCCACCGTCGCCGTGGAGATCAAGCGCCGCGGCGAGATCGACGGCGTGGAGCAGCTCACCCGCTACCTGGAGCTGCTCAACCGCGACCCGCTGCTCGCCCCCGTCAAGGGCGTGTTCGCCGCGCAGGAGATCAAGCCGCAGGCCCGGGTGCTCGCGGCCGATCGCGGCATCGACTGCGTGACGCTCGACTACGACGCGCTGCGCGGCATCCAGCGCGAGGGCACCCTCTTCTAGCTCCCCGCCGTCCCAGGGGTGGGCCGGCTACGCCTCTCGTCGCCGATCAGGTCCTCCGTTCGGAGGACATCCATCTTCGCCCAAACGTAGGTTTCGGGCGGATGATCAGGCCGAGATGCTGGAGGCATGACTCAGACAGCGGTGAAGGTCAGAGGACTGACCAAGCGATACGGCGAGGTGACCGCGGTCGGCGGTCTCGACCTGGACATCCAGCAGGGGGAGGTCTTCGGCATCCTCGGCCCGAACGGCGCGGGCAAGTCCACCACCGTGGAGATCCTCGAGGGCTACCGCAAACGGGATGCCGGCGAGGTGAGCGTGCTCGGCGTGGACCCGGCCCGCAGCGACCGGGCGTGGCGCTCCCGGATCGGCGTCGTGCTGCAGACCAGCAACGACGCCGCCGAGCTGACCGTACGGGAGATCGTGCGGCACATGGCGGGCTACTACCCCCGCCCCCGGGACCCCGACGAGGTGATCGAGAAGGTCGGCCTGGCGGAGAAGGCGGACGCCCGCGTCCGCAAGCTGTCCGGCGGGCAGCGGCGTCGCGTGGACGTGGCGCTGGGCATCATCGGCCGCCCGGAACTGCTGTTCCTCGACGAGCCGACCACCGGCTTCGACCCCGAGGCGCGGCGGCAGTTCTGGGATCTGATCAGCAGCCTGGCGCACGATGGCACCACGATCGTCCTCACCAGCCACTACCTCGACGAGGTCGAGGCGCTCGCCGACCGCCTCGCCGTGATCGCCGCGGGCCGGGTGGTGGCCGAGGGTACGCCGTCGACGCTGGGCGGCCGCGCCTCGGCCAAGGCGACGGTCGGCTGGCTTGAGGACGGCGTGCGCCGTACCGTCGAAACCGACGAGCCCACCCGAACCGTCCTGGAGCTGACCCGGCGGTTCCCCGGCGAGGTGCCGGAGCTGACGGTCGAGCGGCCGACGCTCGAGGACGTCTACCTCCGCCTTATCCAGAACCCCTGAGCAACCCCCTGAGCAACCCCTGAGCAATCCCTGAGCATTCAGGACCCCTGAGCGTTGAGGCCCTGAGCGGCCTCCGCCTTCCCTCCCTGACCCCAATTCCCCTATTGGACGCCCTCCAATGAAGGAAACCACGATGAGCGAATCCGTCGCGCAGGCGGCCACCGCCTCGAGATCCGCCGAGCCACCGCTGCCCTCCCTGCTCAAGGTCGGCTGGTCACGTGCGGCGATCGAGACCAAGTTGTTCTTCCGGGAACGAGATTCCCTGGTCTTCAACTTCAGCTTCCCCGTCGTCCTGCTCGTCCTGTTCGGCTCCATCTTCCGCGGCGATCTGGCGAACGGGATCACCATGTCCCAGTTGTACACGGCCGGCCTGATCGGGGCGGGCCTGATGAGCACGAGCTTCCAGAACCTCGCCATCTCGATCGCGGTCGAGCGCGAGGAAGGGGGGCTCAAACGCCTGGCCGGGACCCCGATGCCGCGCACGGCGTACTTCGTCGGCAAGGTCCTCAGCGTGCTGCTCGTGACGGTGCTGGAGATCGCGATCCTGCTCGTCGTGGGCGTGCTCCTGTACGACCTGAAGCTGCCCACGGGCGTCACCGGCTGGTTCACCTTCGCCTGGGTGTTCGTGCTCGGCCTGACCGCCTCCGCGCTGCTCGGCATCGCGGCGAGCAGCCTGCCCAGGTCGGCCAAGAGCGCCGCGGCGGTGATCACGATGCCGTTCGTGATGCTCCAGTTCGTCTCCGGGGTGTACATCCCCTTCACCCAGTTGCCCGACTGGCTCATCAACATCGCCTCGGTCTTCCCGCTGAAGTGGATGTGCCAGGGTTTCCGGTCGGTCTTCCTGGGCGACGCCGGAATCGGTCTTGAGATGACCCATTCGTACGAACTGGACCGAGTCGCCCTGATCCTGGCAGCCTGGGCGGTCGGAGGGTTGTTGTTGTGCCTGCTGACATTCCGGTGGAAGAGCCGTCGGGACGGGTGAACGAGCCGGCCGGGCCCCACGCGTGGGCCCGGCTGGGCGGGTGGGAGATCCTGCTGGTCGGCTCCATCGTCGTCCCGTGTGCCCACCTGCTCGTCGACGACACACCGCCGCCGCTCAAGGCGCTGTGCGTCACCCTGCTGCTGTCGATCCTGGTGGCCTACGCGCTGATCGGCCGGAAGGCGACCCTGCGGCAGGATGTCCGCCTCGCCACGGTCTACGTGGCCCTCCTGGTGGTGCTGTTCGCGGTGCCCTCGGCGATCGCCGACATCAGCACGTTCGCGCTGTTCGGGATCTGCCCGCAGATCTTCATGGCGCTCCCGGTGCGGCGGGCGTTGGTCGCCCTGGTCCTGCTGGCGATACCCAAGATCGCGACCATGTGGAGCGACGCCTCCGACCTCGAGGGCGTCTTCTCCATCCTCACGCTGCTGACGACCGTCATCGTCTTCTCGGCGGTGTTCGGCGTCTGGGGCGACCGCATCGTACGGCAGAGCATCGAGCGCGCCGACCTCATCCGCCGGCTTGAGGCGAGCCACGCCGAGGTGGCGCGGCTGTCGGCCGAACGCGGCGCGCTCGCCGAGCGCGAGCGACTGGCCCAGGAGATCCACGACACCCTGGCCCAGGGGTTCACCAGCATCATCATGCTGCTCCAGGCGGCCGAGGCGCAGCCGGATCCGCGCCGCCATCTCGGGCTGGCCGTACAGACGGCCAAGGAGAACCTGGCCGAGGCGCGCGCCCTGATCGCCGCGCTCGGCCCCGCGCCGCTCGACGGGTCCACGCTCGACGACGCGCTACGCCGGGTGACCGACCGGCTCGGCGAGGACCTGGGCCTGCAGACCGTCTTCGAGACGCGGGGCGATGGGTACGCGCTGCCGCCGTCGTACGAGGTCGTGCTGATCAGGGCCGCCCAGGAAGGGTTGAACAACGTGCGCAAGCACGCCGCGGCCTCGCGGGTGAAGGTCACCCTGGAGTACGGCCCGCTGGAGGTGGCGCTGCGGGTGCGCGACAACGGGCGCGGCTTCGGCTTCCCGCCCAGAAGCCTCGCCGAGCACGCCGACGACGCATCCGCCGGATACGGCCTGCAGGCGATGCGCGCCCGGGTCGAGCAGGTACGAGGCTCGATCACCGTGGGCGACGTCCCGGCCGGCGGGGCTAACGAGGGGGCTGATTACGGGGCTGACAAGGGGGTCGGCGACGGGGCCGAGGAGTGGGCAGGCGGCGGGGAACTCGTGGTCCGCCTCCCGCTGCCGGGCCAGTCCCCCGTGGCCGCCGAGCCCGTGCGAGACTCGCTGCCCGTGGAGACCGGATGACCGACGAACCGACGAAGATCCGCGTGCTGCTGGTGGACGACCACCCGGTGGTGCGCATGGGCCTGCGGGGCATGCTGGAGGCGGATCCCGGCATCGTCGTCGTCGGCGAGGCGGGCTCGGGCGACGAGGCGGTGGCACGCGCCCGCGAGTCGTCGCCGGACGTGATCCTGATGGATCTGCGCATGCCGGGCGGGGACGGGGTGAGCGCGACCCGTCGCATCCTCGCCGACCACCCGGACGGCAAGGTGATCGTGCTGACCACCTACGAGAACGACCAGGACATCGTGCGTGCCGTGGAGGCGGGCGCGGCCGGCTACCTGCTGAAGGACACCTCACGCGCCGATCTGCTCGCGGCGATCGCGTCCGCGCTGCGCGGGGAGACGGTGCTGTCCCCGTCGGTGGCGACCCGGCTGGTCAGCCGGCTGCGCACGCCCGTCGCCGAGTCGCTGTCGCGGCGGGAGACCGAGGTCCTCGCCCTGGTCGCGAAGGGCAAGACGAACGCGGAGATCGGCCGCGAGTTGTTCATCAGCGAGACCACGGTCAAGACCCACCTCATCCGCGTCTTCGGCAAGCTCGGCGTCTCCGACCGCACGGCCGCCGTCACCACGGCCCTGGAACGCGGTCTCCTCCCGCCGCCCGGCTGAGCGGGTGTCCCCTCTTCGCCGGTACGGCCGTCGGGTCTATCGTGGGGCCACGGCACGCCGAAGATGAGGAGGGCTCATGACGACGGCAACCGAACCGCGCACCTTCGACTCGCTCGACCCCGCCACCGGCGCGGTCGTGGGCACGCACGTCATCGCCGACGCCGCCGCCGTGGCCGCCGCCGTGGCGGCGGGCGGCGAGGCGGCGCGCTGGTGGGCGGAGCTCGGCTTCGCCGAGCGCAGACGGCGGCTGCTCGACTACAAGGCGGTCCTCACCCGGAACCTGCGGCAGGTGGCCGACACGATCCACCAGGAGACCGGCAAACCGGTCGGCGACGCCCTGCTGGAGACGGTTCTGGCGATCACTCACCTGGACTGGGCCGCCCGTAACGCGCGTTCCGTCCTGGGACCGCGCCGGGTGTTCCCCGGCCTGATCGGCCTGAACATGGCCGCCACGCTGGAGTACCTTCCGCTGGGCGTGATCGGCGTGATCGGCCCGTGGAACTATCCGGTGTTCACGCCGATGGGATCCATCGCCTACGCCCTCGCGGCGGGCAACGCGGTCGTGTTCAAGCCCAGCGAGCTGACGCCGGGCGTCGGCGTGCTGCTCGCCGAACTGTTCGCCGAGAGCGTCCCGGAGCGTCCGGTCTTCCAGGTGGTGACCGGGCTCGGGGAGACGGGCGCGGCCCTCGCCGCCCACCCGGGGGTCGGCAAGATCGCCTTCACCGGTTCGACGGCCACGGCCAAGCGCGTCATGGCGGCCTGCGCGCAGAACCTGACGCCGATCGTGGCCGAGTGCGGCGGCAAGGACGCCCTCATCGTCGACCGCGACGCCGATCTGCCCGCGGCGGCGGACGCGGCCCTGTGGGGGGCGTGCTCCAACGCAGGCCAGACCTGCGTGGGCGTGGAGCGGGTCTACGTGGTGGACGAGGTGTACGACGCGTTCCTGCGGGAGCTGACCACGCGGGCCGCCGATATCCGGGCCGGGAAGGACTACGGGCCGATCACCATGCCGGCCCAACTCGACGTCATCCGGCGGCACGTGGACGACGCGGTGGCCCGGGGCCGGGCGGTGGTGGGCGGCGTGGAGTCGGTGCGCCCGCCGTACGTCGATCCGGTGATCGTCACCGACGTGCCGGAGGACTCCCCCGCCGTGCAGGAGGAGACGTTCGGCCCGACCATCACGGTCGATCGGGTCGCCGACGTCGGCGAGGCCCTGCGCCGGGCCAACGCCACCGCGTACGGCCTGGGCGCCACGGTGTTCTCCGGGAACCGGAGGCGGGCCATGGACCTCGCCCGCCGCCTGCGCAGCGGCATGACGGCCATCAATTCGGTCATCTCGTTCGCGGCCATCGCGTCCCTGCCGTTCGGCGGCGTGGGCGGATCCGGTTTCGGACGCATCCACGGAGCCGACGGGCTGCGCGAGTTCGCCCGGCCGAAGGCCATCGCGCGGCAGCGTTTCGCCATGCCGGGAATGCGCATCACCTCGTTCCGCAGAACCCCGGCCGAACTCGAGCGGCTCATCCGGCTCGTCACGTTCCTGCACGGCCGTCGCAAGAAATAATCTCAGTCGCCTTCCATCTAAAAGATCTTGCCTTCATAATTAATGGTTCGCGGGGAAACCATGGGCGAGGGGTGGAAGGTGATGGCGCGGGGATACCGGGGGATGACACCGGAACAACGATTGGCGGACCGCCGGGAACGGTTACTCCACGCGGCGTACGCGCAGTTCGCCGAGCCCGGCTTTTCCGACACCACCATCGAACGGCTCTGCGCCATCGCGCGCATATCCAATCGCGCCTTCTACGAGTGTTTCTCCGGGCGCCATGATCTGATGCGGGCGGTGTACGAGCGCTGTGTCGACGAGGCGGCGGCTGCGGTGGTGCGGGCGATGCACGCGGCCCCCAACGCGCTGGACGCCCGGATAGAGGCCGGCGTGCGGGAGTACGTGACCTTTGTCATGGCGGACCGGCGTCGCGCCCGCATCATGAACCTGGAGGTCCGCCGCGCCGACAACTCCGTCCACGTGTTCCGCCGGCATAAGCTATCGATTCTGGCGCAAATGATAGAAAAGTCGCTCCCGGACTTTACCGGCACGGCCCCGGACAACGTGCACCAACTGGTCCTCGGAGTGCTCGGCGCGGTTCACGAGTTGCTGCTCGACGTCATGATGTCGCCCAAACCCGAGGAGCTCGACGAAGTGATCCGCACGGCGGTGCACATCTTCCGGAAGTCATTGGAGCCCTGACTCCGTGCCGCACGGATTTGCACCGGACGAAAAGCACGAAGCAGCCGGACTTCATCTCCCGTGCAACCGACATTTACCCCGGAAAACGCACGTGCCGGGCTATCCGGCTCCACCCTTATCCGATACCCGGACGACCGAAAACAGCCGGACCGGCGGTGGCTAGGCTGGCGGCATGACACGTGCCGACAACGACCAGCCGGTGGTCCTCTCGAAGATCTACACCAGGACCGGCGACGACGGCTCGACCGCCCTGGGCGACATGAGCCGCACCCGCAAGACCGACCCGCGGCTCGCCGCCTACGCGGACGTGGAGGAGGCGAACGCCGCGATCGGCGTGGCGCTCGCCCTCGGCGACCTCGCCCCACGGATCCGGGACGTCCTCGGCCGCGTGCAGAACGAGCTGTTCGACGTGGGGGCCGACCTGTGCGCCCCCGTGGTGGAGAACCCGGAGTTCCCGCCGCTGCGGGTGGAGGCGTCCTACATCGAATGGCTGGAGGAGCGCTGCGACGAGTTCAACGCGGGCCTCAAGCCGCTGCGGAGCTTCGTCCTGCCCGGCGGCTCCCCCGGCACCGCGCTGCTGCACGTCGCGAGAACCGTCGTACGGCGCGCCGAGCGCACCGCCTGGTCCGCCCTGGAGGCCCACGACGACGTCAATCCGTTGACCGCGAAATACCTCAACCGGCTCAGCGACCTGTTGTTCATCCTCTGCCGGGTCGCCGCTGACGGCCAGGAGGTGCTGTGGAAGCCGGGCGGAACCCGCTGATCCTCTAGAAGGGGCGACCCGCGCCGGGCGCTCAGGCCCGGTCGAGATGCGCGCTCGGCGGCGCGGACTCCAGCCAGGCCAGGAAGCCCGTGAGCGCGTCCTCGCTCATCGCCAGGGTCACCGGGCCGCAGTCGACCGCCCAGTACCCCTCGGGACCGTCGCCCTTGCCGAGCGGACGACGGGTGGAAACGGTGAGGCCGCGCCTCGCGATCGCGTGGCGCGGCCTCAGTCGTACCGCGAAGAACGGAATCCAGTGGAGTTCGCCGTCTACATAGCGGGCCACCCCGCTGCGCCAGCCGGTCGCCCCCTCGGTCCGGAGGCGACAGATCACCGTCCCCCGTACCCGCGCCAGGACGAACCCGCGCAGGGCGATGAGGGCGGCGGCAAGCAGCACGACTACGACGATCTCCAGTGCCGTCAACGCCACCCTCATCCTCCGTTCTCGTCGTTATTGTCAGACCTCTTCGCCGGCGGCGCGCAGGCGGGCCCGCGCACGCTTGGCCGCGAGCTGCCCGTCGACACCGGTGCTCTCGGCGTCCACGGTGGCCAGCGCCCGGCTGAGAGCGTCGCGCGCCCGCGCGACGTCCACCTCGGAACCCAGCTCCGCCAGCTCGGCGAGCACCGAGACCTCGTTGTTCGCCACGGACACGAATCCGCCGTGGACGGCGGCCACGAGGTCGCCCTCGTCGCCCCGCTTGACCGTCAGGACCCCGCCCTCGACGAGGATGCCGAGCACCGGGGCGTGGTTAGGCATGATACCGATCTCGCCCTCGACCGTCTTGGCAATCACCATGTCGGCCTCGCCGGACCAGATCTCACGCTCCGGCGACACGACGCCGACGCGCAGCTTGGCCATCCCACATCCTCTCTGTTCGACCCGTCGTCACCCGTCAGGGGTTCAGCGGGCCAGCTCCTTGGCCTTCTCCTCGGCCTGCTCGATGCCGCCGACCATGTAGAACGCCTGCTCGGGCAGGTGGTCGTACTCGCCGGCGCACAGCGCCTTGAACGAGGCGATGGTCTCGTCGAGCGGGGTGAACACACCCGGCTGGCCGGTGAACTGCTCGGCCGCGAACATCGGCTGGGACAGGAACCGCTCCACCCGGCGGGCCCGGTTGACGGTGACCTTGTCCTCCTCCGAGAGCTCGTCGATGCCCAGGATGTTGATGATGTCCTGGAGCTCCTTGTACCGCTGGAGGATCCGGATCGTCTCCTGCGCCACCGTGTAGTGCTCCTCGCCCAGGATGACCGGGTCGAGGATGCGGGAGGTGGAGTCGAGCGGGTCCACCGCCGGGAAGATCGCCTTCTCGAACACCGACCGGGAGAGCACCGTGGTGGCGTCGAGGTGGGCGAACGCGTTGTGCGGCGCCGGGTCGGTGATGTCGTCCGCGGGCACGTAGATCGCCTGCATCGAGGTGATCGAGTGACCGCGGGTCGAGGTGATGCGCTCCTGGAGCACGCCCATCTCGTCGGCGAGCGTCGGCTGGTAACCCACGGCGGAGGGCATGCGACCCAGCAGCGTGGACACCTCCGAGCCGGCCTGGCTGAACCGGAAGATGTTGTCGATGAACAGCAGCACGTCCTGCTTCTGCACGTCGCGGAAGTACTCCGCCATCGTCAGCGCGGACAGCGCGACGCGCAGCCGGGTGCCCGGCGGCTCGTCCATCTGGCCGAACACCAGCGCGGTGTCCTTCAGGACGTTCGCCTCGTCCATCTCGACCCACAGGTCGTTGCCCTCACGGGTGCGCTCGCCGACGCCGGCGAACACCGAGGTGCCGCCGAACTCGCGGGCGACGCGGCGGATCATCTCCTGGATCAGCACGGTCTTGCCCACGCCCGCGCCGCCGAACAGGCCGATCTTCCCACCCTGCACGTACGGCGTGAGCAGGTCGATGACCTTGATGCCGGTGACCAGCAGCTCGGTGCGGGCCTCCAACTGGTCGAAGGCCGGCGACTTGCGGTGGATCGGCCAGCGCTCGGTGATCTGGAGCGACTTCTCGTCGGTGTCGAGCGGCACGCCGAGGGCGTTCCACACGTGGCCCTTGGTGACGTCGCCGACCGGCACCGAGATCGCCTGACCGGAGTCGCGCACCACCGCGCCGCGCACCAGCCCGTCGGTGGGCTGCATGGAGATGGCGCGCACCAGGTTGTCGCCCAGGTGCTGCTCGACCTCCAGGGTGAGCGTCTTGGTCTCCCCGGCGAGGGTGACGTCGACGTTCAGCGCGTTGTAGATGTCCGGCATGGACTCGGCGGGGAACTCCACGTCGACGACCGGGCCGATGACCCGGGCGACACGGCCCACGCCGGTCTCGGTCTCAACAGTCTGTGCAGTCATTTCACTCTTTCCCCGCTGCGGCGTCGGCGAGCGCGTTCGCACCACCGACGATCTCGCTGATTTCCTGGGTGATCTCCGCCTGGCGAGCCTGGTTCATCAGCTGGGTGAACTTCTGGATCGACTCGTTGGCGTTGTCGGTCGCCGACTTCATCGCCCGGCGCCGCGCCGCGTGCTCGGAGACGGCCGACTGGAGCAGGGCGTTGAAGATGCGGGACTCGATGTAGCGCGGCAGCAGCCGGTCGAGCACGACCCCCGCGGTCGGCTCGAACTCGTAGTACGGCAGGGCGCCGCCCGAAGGGGCCTCGGCGGTCTCGACCTCAAGCGGCAGGATGCGCTTGACCACCGGACGCTGGGTGAGCATCGAGACGAACTCGGTGTACACCAGGTGGATCTCGTCGATGCCGTCGTCGTCCTCGAACGCCTTGATCAGCGTCTCGCCGATCTCCTTGGCATGCGTGTACGACGGATTGTCGGTGAAGCCGGACCACTCGCCGTTCAGCTCCCGGTTGCGGAACCGGTGCCAGCCGATGCCCTTGCGCCCCACCACGTACGGCTTGGGGGTGATGCCCTGCTCGCGCAGCAGCCCGGCGAGCGCCTCGGCCTCGCGCAGGATGCTGGCGTTGAAACCGCCGGCGAACCCCCGGTCAGAGGTGACGATCAGCACCCCGGCGGTCTGCGGGTTCTTCTTGGCGACCATCAGCGGGTGCTCGGCCGTGGTGTCGTAGGACAGCACGGCCGACACCGCCCGGGTGATCTCCTGCTCGTACGGCACCGCCGCCTGCATGCGCTGCTGCGCCCGGATGATCCGCGAGCTGGCGATGAGCTCCTGCGCTCGCGTGATCTTGGCGATCGAGCGGACCGTCCGGATCCGCCGCCGCAGCAGTCTCAGTTGGGCACCCATCGGCTACTTCTTCTCGTCCGTCGGACGCACGTGCCGAATGACCTTCTCCTGGCCGACCTCGCCCGCCTCCAGCGCCTCGACCGGCTCGTCCTGGAAGAGCAGCTGGCCCGAGGAGGTCTGGAACTCCTTCTTGAACTCGGCGACCGCGTCCTTCAGGACGGTGACCGCGTCGTCGGACAGGGCCTTGGTCTCCCGGATGCCGTCGTAGACGCCCTTGTAGTTGCGGCCGACGAACTCCAGGAACTCGGCCTCGAACCGGCGCACGTCCTCCAGCGGCACCTCGTCCAGCTCACCGGTGGTGCCGGCCCAGATCGACACGACCTGCTGCTCGACCGGGAACGGGCTGTACTGCGGCTGCTTCATCAGCTCCATCAGCCGGGCGCCGCGCTCGAGCTGGGCGCGGGAGGCCGCGTCCAGGTCGGAGGCGAAGGCGGCGAACGCCTCAAGCTCGCGGTACTGCGACAGCGCCAGGCGCAGCGTGCCGGCGACGGTCTTCATCGCCTTGATCTGCGCCGAACCGCCGACTCGGGAGACCGAGATACCGGGGTTGATGGCCGGGCGCTGACCGGAGTTGAACAGGTCGGTCTCCAGGAAGCACTGGCCGTCGGTGATGGAGATGACGTTCGTGGGGATGAACGCCGAGATGTCGTTGCCCTTGGTCTCGATGACCGGCAGGCCGGTCAGCGAGCCGCCGCCTAGGTCGTCGGAGAGCTTGGCGCAGCGCTCCAGCAGCCGGGAGTGCAGGTAGAACACGTCGCCGGGGAACGCCTCGCGGCCCGGCGGGCGGCGCAGCAGCAGCGAGATGGCGCGGTAGGCGTCGGCCTGCTTCGTCAGGTCGTCGAAGATGATCAGGACGTGCTTGCCGCCGTACATCCAGTGCTGCCCGATGGCCGAGCCGGTGTAGGGCGCGATGTACTTGTAACCGGCCGGGTCGGAGGCCGGGGCGGCGACGATGGTGGTGTACTCCATCGCGCCCGCCTCCTCCAGGCGGGACTTCACCTGCGCGATGGTCGAGCCCTTCTGGCCGACCGCGACATAGATGCAGCGCACCTGACGCTCGGGGTCGCCGGAGGCCCAGTTCTCACGCTGGTTGAGGATCGTGTCGACGGCGATCGCGGTCTTGCCGGTCTGCCGGTCGCCGATGATGAGCTGCCGCTGGCCGCGGCCGATCGGCGTCAGCGCGTCGATCGCCTTGATGCCGGTCTGCAGCGGCTCCTTGACCGACTGGCGCTGCACGACCGAGGGGGCCTGCAGCTCCAGGGCGCGCAGCGTCTCGGCCTGGATCGGGCCCTTGCCGTCCACCGGCACGCCCAGCGGGTCGACCACGCGGCCGAGGAACTCGTCCCCGACCGGCACCGACAGCACCTCGCCGGTGCGGCGTACGGTCTGACCCTCCTCGATGCCCTCGAAGTCACCGAGGACGACGACGCCGATCTCGCGCACGTCGAGGTTGAGCGCCAGGCCACGCGTGCCGTTCTCGAACTCCAGCAGCTCGTTCGCCATCGTCGAGGGCAGGCCGGAGACATGGGCGATGCCGTCGCCGCAGTCGACGACGGTCCCGATCTCCTCGCGCGCCGCGCCTTCCGGCTCGTAGGCCTGGACGAAGCGCTCAAGCGCGTCGCGGATCTCGTCCGGCCGGATCGTCAGCTCCGACATCTTGATTCCGTCTCCCTATTCATCGCCGCACCGCTTCCCTAGCCGGCCAACCGGCGGCGGACTTCTTCGATACGTCCCACGATTGTGGTGTCGATGATCTCGTCGCCCACGCGAACCGAGAAGCCACCGAGCACCTTCGGGTCCACCTCGGTGTTGAGGTGGATGTCGCGACCGTAGGTCGCGCGCAGCCATGCGGTGAGCCGTTCGCGCTGTGCGTCGCTGAGCGGCACGGCGGTGCGCACCACGGCCACCAGCTTCTGCCGCTGCTGGGCGACCAGCCGCCCGAACTCCTCCAGGCCCTTCTCCAGGCTACGTCCTCGCGGATGCACGGCGAGCTGCGCGATCAGTCGCAGGGTGGCCGGGGTGACCCGGCCGCTCAGCAGCTCCTCCAGCAGCGCCCGCTTGCGGTCGCCGGGAATCGAGGTGTCCGACAGGGCCCAGTGCAACTCGGGGTTGGCCTGGACGATCCGGCCGAACCGGAACAACTCGTCGTCCAGGTCGTCCAGCCGGCCCTGCCCCTCGGCCTCGGCCACGGCGGCGATGACGCCGAACCGCTCCAGGGCGTCGGGCAGGTCACGCGCGCGCGACCACTTCGCCTCGACCGCGGCGGCGGCCGTCTCCAGGGCCGCCGGGCTCACCTTGCCTTCCAGCAGCACCCGCACGACCTGCGACTTCTGCTGGGCCGGGCGGGTGGCGTCCGACAGGGTACGGCGCAGCCCGTGCTCGCGATCGAACAGGTCGGCGATCGCGAACAGGTCCTCGGCGAGGGAGCCGAACTCGGCCGCCGACCCCGCCGCGAGGTTGAACCGCTCCTCGACCTCGGCGAGCGAGGTTCTGCTCACGCCTCTCATCGGCCGCTCACCGTCCCTGGTCCGTCGGTCATCAGCGAACCGCCTGCGCGTCGGTGGTGGACTCCAGCTCCTCCAGGAACCGGTCGATGATGCGGCTCTGCCGCACCTCGTCCTGCAGGGACTCGCCGACGATGCGGCCGGCCAGGTCGGTGGACAGCCGGCCGATCTCGGCGCGGAGCTGGGCGAAGGCGGCCTGGCGGTCCGCCTCGATCTGGGCGTGCGCCGCCTCGATGATGCGGCGCGCCTCGGCCTGGGCCTCCTCGCGGAGCTCGGCCTTGATCTGCGCGCCCTGTGCCTTGGCCTCCTCGCGCAGCCGTGCGGCCTCGTGCCGGGCCTCGGCGAGCTTGGCGCGGTACTCCTCCAGCGCCCGCTGCGCCTCCGCCTGCGCCTCCTCGGCCCTCTTGATGCCGCCCTCGATCGCGTCGGTGCGCTCGGCCAGCGTCTTCTGGAGCCGCGGGACGAGCATCCGGCCGACGACGAGGAACACGACGAGGAAGGAGAAGACGCCGATGACGAGCTCGTAGGGGTGCGGCAGGATCGGGTTGTTCTCCTCCGCCGCGAGGATCGTGGCTGTCAGTGGCATTGATCCAGCCTTCCGTCAGGTTGGTGGGGGCGTCAGATGCCCTGGAAGATGAAGGGCGCGACCAGACCGATCAGCGCGAGGGCCTCGGTGAGAACGAAGCCGAGGAGCATGTTCTGGCGGATCAGGCCGTACGCCTCGGGCTGGCGGGCGATGGCCTGGACACCCTGACCGAAGATGATGCCGACGCCGATGCCGGGGCCGATGGCGGCGAGACCGTAGCCGATGGCGGTGACGTTGCCGGCAACCTCAGCGAGAACGGGCATTGTTGATTCCTTTACTGGTTGGCCGGTAGGGGCTCTACCGGTCTGGGCTTGGGGTAAGGAAACTCTGCGTCTGTGATCGGAGGGTCTGGTGATCGGAGGGTCTGTGATTGGAGCGTCTCGTGGTCGGGGCGCCTAGTGATCGGCGTGCAGCGACTGGCCGATGTACATGGCCGCCAGCATCGCGAACAGGAACGCCTGCAGGTACTGGATGAAGATCTCCAGGCCGGTCATGGCGATCGTGACGACCGTGCCGAGGAGGCCGAGCGGCGCGCCGAGCGGGCCGAAGTTCTCGAACAGGAAGTAGAACCCCACCAGGCTGAAGAACGCCAGGATCATGTGGCCGGCGAACATGTTCGCGAACAGTCGCACGGCGTGCGTGAACGGCGCGAGGATGAGGTTCGAGAGCAGCTCGATGGGCGCCAGCAGGATGTAGACCGCCTTCGGCACACCGGGCGGGAACATCATGTTCTTGAAGTAGCCGATCGGGCCCTGGTACTTGATGCCCAGGTAGATGCGCATGATGTAGATCGTGGCCGCGAGCACGATCGGGAACGCGATGTGCGAGGCCACCGGGAACTGGACGACCGGGATGACGCCCATCACGTTCCACAGCAGGACCAGGAAGAAGATGGAGACCAGCAGCGGCATGAACCGCTCGGCGTCCTTGCCGAGGAACGGCCGGGCCACCTGGTCGCGTACGAACATGTAGCCGATCTCGCCGATGTTCTGCAGCCCCCGCGGGACGATCTTGGGGTTGGCGAACGCCCCCCACATCACCACGATCAGGATGAGCACGCTCAGCATCGCCAGCAGCGTCGGCTTGGTCAGCCAGGTGGGGGCACCCTCCCACAGCGGCGGGAAGTTGAAGATGTCCGGCCCCGGAGCATGGAACCCGCCGGGTTCCGCGGGCGCGAGGGAAGTACCTGCGAGGAGGAGCGTCGGCGTGATCACGCGGCGTTCCCTTCAACGTTGTTGATCAACAGAAGACTTTGTGAAGTAACTGGCGCGGTCAGCGACCGTGCTTCAAGTACACGAGGTATGCGGCGAGCCCCACTCCGAGGACCACCCCTATGGGGACAAATGCGTACACGCCAGTCCAGTGGCTCAGCAACCAGCCGAAGCCACCCCAAACCAAGATCCCCGACAACAGGTACGCGGGAACGGACCAGGCGGCGTCGGCGAAGTCGCGGCCATCGTTTTCGGGCGTGCGCTTCTGCTCGCTCATCGCGGCCCTGACGATAGCAGTTAGAGGGGGGACTAGTCATATCAGACCCCCGCCGCCGGGCCGATCCCTGACTCACGGCTTGCCCCGGCCGGGTGCCTTGGCCACGGTGTCGTCGATGTACAGCATCTTCAGCCGTGAGAAAGCCCACACCTCGCCGCCGGTCCACGCGAGCGTGCCCGCGACGACCGTCCAGGCGAAGGTCGGGAAGTGCCAGGCGTCGATGCCGTTGAAGACCCGCAGCAGGACGGCGATGACGATGACTTTCACCACATAGCTCAGCACCGCGGCGGCGAACATCGCCATGGGCGAGATCCGGCCCGCCCAGGTGACCGCGCCGAGGCTTATCGTGAAGAACAACGCCACCAGCAGCACGCCGATCGCCGCGCCCAGCGCGCCACTCGCGCCGACGGCGAACAGGGAGACGATCGCGGCCACCAACCCGACGACCAGCGTCGGGATCGCGGCGCTCTTCAGCACGCGAACGTCGTTGGCCTGCATCGATACTCCCGGTGGGTTGTCAAGCGAGCGATTGCTACCTTGAGGAACTCATGCTGTGGTGTCCCTGCTAGTGAAAGGTATCACAAGCTCCGGCAGGTGCGCCTTTACCTGCCCTTTCGCGTGACTCAGCGTACGACTTCGCCACACACCGCGATATTCCGATGACTTTCGGCGATCACCCGGCCCGCCCGCGACGGCCCTCGCCGGGCCGATCCGGGGCACAGGACCGCGCCCCATCGCGCATTGTTTGCGCAGGTCACACGGCCTGTTCGCGGTCAGGCTCGCTGGATTTTGGCCGGGCCGTGCGGCATGCCGGTCGAGGTGTGCTGCGGCTGCGTCCCCGGCGTGGACCGGATCGGCTCCGGCCGCCGCGCGCCGGTGGCCTGCTCCGCGCCCGGCCGTACCCCGGCGCGCGGCTGCGCCCCCATGGGCGGCTGGGCCTCCGCGCGCGCCTGGCCCACCGCGTCGGCGGGAGCGCCCGCGCGGGCCTGCGTCGCGGCGTACGGGTGCGCCCCCGCGAAACGCCGCGCGTCGAGCCGGTGGACCTCCGCGACCTGCCGCGCGTCGGCGGGGGGACGAACCCCGGCGAACGGATCGGCCGGGACTTCGGACCGGGGACCCGCGTCCGGCTCGGCCGGGCGCGCCACCGCCGCGGCCGGGCCGCCGGCCGCGCCGCTCGCAGTGCCGCCCGCAGTGCCTCCGGCCGCGTGCGCGCCGCCCGACCCGCCCTTGCGCGAGCGCCACTTGGGCAGCCACATCAGCATCAGCACGGCGATCGACAGCACCACGGTGAACGGGAAGACGATGAGCGCGACACCGAAGATCGACAGGCCGACGACGGCGAAGGCGAACAGGAACGTCCACGCGTAGAGGATCAGCACGGCGCTGCGCTGCGAGTGGCCGGTGTCGAGCAGCCGGTGGTGCAGGTGGCCGCGATCGGCGGCGAACGGCGACTTGCCGTAGGACATGCGCCGCACCACGGCCATGAGGAAGTCGGCCAGCGGCGGCACCAGCACCGCGACCGGCACCAGCATCGGCAGGATCACCGGGAACCGGTTGAGGTCCGGCAGGATGGTGGGGTCGATCGGGGTCACCTTGATCATGGACGCCGCGAGCACGAGCCCGAGCAGCATCGCCCCGGTGTCCCCCATGAAGATCTTGGCCGGGTGGAAGTTGTGCGGCAGGAAGCCCGCGCACATGCCGATGAGCACCGCGGTGATCACGGCGGTGCTGTTGATCCGGGTGTCCTGGATGTCCCACGACAGCGCGATCGAGTAGGCGAAGGTGGCCAACGCCGCGATCGCCACGATTCCCGCGGCGAGGCCGTCCAGCCCGTCCACGAAGTTCACCGCGTTGATGCTGATGACCACGATGAGGATCGTGACGACCGCCTGCAGCGTGCTGTCGAGGTTGTAGCCGGCGCCTCCCGGCACGGGGATCGAGGTGAGGCTCATGCCGAAGTAGACCAGCACCCCCGCCGCGGCGATCTGGCCGCCGAGCTTGATGAAGGCGTCCATGCCCCACCAGTCGTCCAGGAAGCCGGTCAGCGTGATCAGGCCGCCCGCGACCAGCAGCGGCATCACGATCTGCTCCTGTCTCAGCACCATGCCCACGTACGGCAGCCGGCTGGCCACCAGCAGGCCGACCACCAGGCCGGCGAACATGGCGAGCCCGCCCAGGCGCGGGATCGGGGTGGTGTGCACGTCTCGCTCACGGACCTCCGGCGCCGCGCCGATGCGGAGGGCGAATCTCCTGACCAGCGGAACCAGTAGATACGTGACGGTCGCCGTGACCAGCGCCGTGAGAAGGTATTCGCGCACGGACCTAGTTTCCCGGATTGTCCGGCCGGTGTGGCCGGAAAACTACACAGAACCGTTTTTCAATCGTCGCCGACGGCGGTGGGGGCATCGCCGTAGGCGGGGTGAGCGCTCACGAGCGCCTTAACCCTTGTGATCAAAGACGCTACCGCATTCGGGTTTCGGACTGCTTGCGCCACGATTGAACCGATCTCCTCCATTTCGTCCGGGCCCATGCCCTGGCTGGTGACGCATGGGGTGCCGAGCCGTATGCCGGAGGTGCGGGAGGGCGATCCGGGATCGTAGGGGATGACGCTGCGGTTGAGCGTGACGCCCGCCTCCGCGCAGCGCCGCTCGGCGGTCGCGCCGTCCACCCCGAGGTCGCGCAGGTCGAACACGGCCAGGTGGGTGTCGGTGCCGCCGGTCACCGGGCGCATGCCTGCGGCCTCCAGGGTCGCGGTGAGGGTGCGCGCGTTCGCCACCACCCGCTCGGCGTACTCGGCGAACTCCGGGCGCGCCGCCTCCCCGAAGGCGACCGCCTTCGCGGCGACGACATGCATCATCGGCCCGCCCTGCACGAACGGGAACACCGCCCGGTCGATCCTGCGGGCCACCTCCTCGGTGCACAGGATCGCGCCGCCACGCGGGCCGCGCAGCGTCTTGTGGGTGGTGAAGGTGACGGCGTCCGCGTACGGCACGGGCGAGGGGGCGACGCCGCCCGCCACCAGCCCCATCGTGTGCGCGACGTCGGCGAGCAGCCACGCGCCCACCTCGTCGGCGATGCCGCGGAACGCCGCGAAGTCGATGGGGCGCGGGTACGCCGTCGCCCCACAGATGATCATCTTGGGCGCGTGGCGGAGGGCCAGATCTCTGACCTCGTCGTAGTCGAGCAGCTCGGTGTCCCGCCGCACCCCGTAGGAGACCACGTCGAACCAGCGGCCGGAGAAGTTGAGTCGGGAGCCGTGCGTCAGGTGCCCGCCGTGCTCCAGCGCCATCGCCAGCACGGTGTCCCCCGGTCGCACCAGGGCCGCGTACGCCGCCAGGTTGGCCGAGGCGCCCGAATGCGGTTGCACGTTGGCGTGCTCGGCCCCGAACAGCCGTTTCGCCCGCTCGATCGCGAGCAGTTCGGCGCGGTCGACGACCTCGCAGCCGCCGTAGTACCGCCGCCCCGGATACCCCTCGGCGTACTTGTTCGTCAGCGTCGAGCCCATCGCCGCGAGCACGGCGGGCGAGGTGTAGTTCTCGCTGGCGATGAGCTGCAGCCCGCCCCGCTGCCGCGCCAGCTCCTCCACCAGCAGCCGCGCGACGTCGGGATCCTCACGCGCCAGCGACGAGAAGTCGGGCCCGTAGTACGACTCCATGTCTCACATCCCCGCGGCGGCCGTCCCGCCTGCTTCCGCCACCTCTCACCTCGGGCTACCCCGCCGCCACAGGCCCAAGCACCGCGGGTGCCGTCACAGGGGGGTGAATACGCGGGAGGGCCGGGCGGGGAGACGCCGTTTGGGTGGGTGTCGGCGCTCTGTCGAGGATCAGTACAGGAAGGCGTGGGGGGCGTCGGAGCCGGCGGGGATCCAGCGGGGGGTGTCGGCGGCCTGGTCGCTGATCGCGGTCAGCACGGCCTGGCGATACATGGCCAGGCGCTTGCGCCACTCGGCGATGTCCTCGACGTACCGCTTGCTCACCGGGGCGTCCCAGACCTGCGGGCTCTTGGCCAGTTGGAAGGCGCGGTCCAGCGACGTCGTGAGGCTCTCCATGTGCGGGATCACCTGATGCCACAGATCGACGAGCTTCTGATACTCGGGGTTGAACGCCCACGTCGTCGTCTGCCCGCCAGGGGTGAGCTGGTCGGTCGCCGACTGACGGGGAGGTGTCTCTCCCGGACGCAACGGCTGTGGGGCCGGTGGGTCAACGAACATTCATTCCCTCCTACGGTCCCATCGGCGGCAGCGGCGGCGACACCCGCTCCACGCGATCCCCGTCGGCGGACCCGCCCTCGGCATCGCCGTCCGCCGACCCTTCTCCTGTGTCCTCCCAGCCCGTGACCCCGGCATCCCGCTCCTGCGCGTCGCCGTCCACCGACCCCTCCCCGGTGTTCTCCCAGCCCGTGACCCCGGCGCCCCGCTCCTGCGCGTCGCCGTCCACCGACCCCTCTCCAGTGTTCTCCCAGCCCGTGACCCCGGCATCCCGCTCCTGCGCGTCGCCGATCGGATGCACGATGGCACTTGATCCGCCGTCCTGCCCGGCGATCGCGCCACCGCCCGTGCCCCCGTACGACCCGCCGCCCGCCAGGCCGCCCGAGCCGCCTTCGGAGACGCCGCCACCCGCGCTCGCACCACCGGATCGAGCCCCGTCCAGACCCGTCACGCCGCCATCGGCCCCCGACGACCCGGCGGACCCTCCGGCGGCTCCGGAATGCTCGATGTCCGGCAGCAGCGAGACACCGTCTCTGTTGATGATGGTCATGTCGCCTCGCGCGAACGCGTCATCGGCGCTCAGAGCGCCCCCACCGGCGGCACCCTGGCCGCCCGCACCGCCTTGACCACTAGCACCGCCTTGACCAGCGGCACCTCCCCCGTCGCCGCCGGCACCGCCCTTACCACCGGTGCCGCCTTGACCATCGGCACCACCGTCGCCCGGGGTGTACGGCTGACCGGGAGCCTCGCCCTGACCAGCGTTGCCTCGGCCATCACCGCCTTGACCAGAGTCGTTTCCAGAGCCGCTCCCCTGGTCGCCCGACGTCCCGGCATCCGGGTACGCGGGCTCCACCTTCCCCGCATTCCCGTCCGGCTGTGCTCCGCCCGCGTTGGAGGTGTCGAGTCTCCCGTCCTCCGTCACAGGCATATCGAGCGGCTGAATCTTGTCCATGTTCTCCGACAGCCACCGCAGATAGGCCTCGCTCGGCGGGTCTATGGAGCCGGTCACCACCTTGACGCCGTCGACCTCGATCACCCTCGTCCCGCTGCCCGTGACCACGTCATCCGGGTGATCCCTCCGATCGGTGTCCACGATCAGACCGTCACCGGCGTCCTTGCCCGCGCCGGATCCGCCGCCCGCGTCGCTCCCGCCCGAGCCACCGTCAGCGGAGCCACCCGACATCCCGCCGCCGTCGCCCGCACAGTCGCCTCCGGCATCCCGGCCCGCACCGGCGCCCTCGTCCCCCTTGCCACCGGTACCGGACTCACCACCGGACCTCTCGCCGCCGGAGTCCTTCCCCGGGTTGGACCTGTCGGTCTCGCCGCCCTTGTCGCCACCGGCGTCCGAGCCCTTGCCCGAATCAGGCTTGGACTCGCCGCCTTTGTCACCGCCGGGGTCGATCTCGCCTCCCACCGACCCGTAACCTCCGGCGTCCGAGCCCTTGCCGGAATCGGACTTGCCGTCGCCGCCCTTCTCCCCACCGGCACCCGAATCCA